>DATCXY010000234.1:0-5562 GCA_036570585.1 Solimonas sp.
CCTCGTCGGCAGTGCTCATCCCGGCATCCGCAACTGGCGTCGCGCGTGGACGCACGAGATCAATGCGGCGTAGCTCCATGCCAGGTGGCGAGCGGAAGTCTGGCGACCGTCGTGCTGGTCGAACTGTTCCGACAACTCGCCACTCGCCGGCGTGTATGCACGCACGGTCTCCAGATACGCATCGCCGCGTGCGATCCAGTCATGCGCATCGATCCCGACCTGCGCCGCGCGATAGCAGAATTCAGCGGCGCCGAGCGTCGAGAAGTAATAAGCGCCCCCCGAGTAATAGACATCGCCGTGATAGCGGCCGAGTGCCGGGCCGCGGCCTTCGGGTCGGCCACGGTTGATCGCGTAGTCGGTGTCGAACAGGTTTTCCAATCGCGTCAGCGTCGCCTGCATTTTCGGATCGGCGACGGTATGGGCCGCCGTCACTGGCGTATCGCAGGCGACGTGGATCGCCGACAGGATCACCGCGATGTCGAGTTCCTTGCCGGAACGTGCGCCGGCAACCAGCAGCCGCGAGCGGTAATAGCCATCGCCGTCCAGCCAGAAGTGGTCGAGCGCCTGGTGGATTCGCGTTGCCTCGCTGCGATAGCGTTGTGCGATCTCGTGCTCATCGCGCGCGACGAACCAGTCCGCGCCCGCTTCCAGCGCAGCAGCACTGACACGCAGCGTGTAGTAATGCTGGCCCTGCTCTTCTTCCCAGATATCGAACGACGGCGCGCGCCAGGATTTGAACGTGAACGCGAGATCATCGTGGATCAGCGCCGCCGCCTGCACTTCGACCGCAGCATCGACGGGCTGCGCAGTGAGCCAGCGCAGCACCGCCAGCACGCGCAGCGGCGGGCCATCATGCTGCGGGCGCGTCCATTTCGAGATATCGAGCGTGCCGTCCGGATTGACGCGCGTCTCGGCCACCACCGCGTCGCCATGCACCTGTGCCAGCTCCGCATCGTCGCGCAGGAACTTGACGAAATCGTCGGCGACCGGCGCGCGCCATGTCGGGTCGTCGACCCGCGCACGGCCGTCAAGCGCTTGCAGCGAACAACTGAAGGCGATGAAGTCGGCGAAGTGTGTCCGCGCCTCGGTGTCGATGCTGCCGTCTTCGCACAGCACGCGCAGCGCGTCGATCACCACCGCTGAATCGCGATACCAGTGAAAGAAATAATCGGGGTCCGGATCGTAGGAGGCGAGCACCGGCGAGGCGATGATCGAACCGGCGCGCGGCCTGATGTTCTGCGCGAAGCCCGGTCGCGACTTGACCAGATCGACGCGCGAGACGCTGCGCAGCATCGCGCGCGCAGCGTAGCGATATTCCGTATCGATCCAGTCTTGCAGTGTCTCGCTCAAGCCGCGCTCGCTCCGTCCAGGTGCGGGCTGGAGAAGCCGAGCTTGCGAAGCCCCGCCTGCACTTCCGGCACGCTCATGAACAGTTTCCACAACAGGCCTGTGCGATGGTTTTCCATCATCACGATGATCGGTCCTTGATCAATCGCGAGGAAAGTGTCGGCGGCCCAGTCATGCCGTTCGCAGAACGCATCGACAAAACCGTAGCGCGCCCAGATCCGCTCGCCGTGCGCGTTCAGGAAATGGCGCAAGGTCTGCATCACCTCGGTCGGCGCATACGGCAGGCTGGCGAGCGCCGCGGTTGGCGAGATCGTGCCGTTGTCATTGTCCGGCGCATGCGCGCCATAGCCGGCGTAGTCGTCGCTCGCGGTCAGGCCCCAGCACGACTCGCCATACCCCTTGTAGCGCCCGGGATTGGCGATGCAATGCGCGCGATTGATCTGCACGTGGCGTTGATTCAGATCCCAGTAGTCGGCATAGCGATCTTTCAGGCCACGCGGATCGAGCCCGCAGAACGAGTAGTGCGCAAAAAACATCGGGCCGCCATACGGCTGGCCAAGCGGCAGCTCGATGCCGTGATACGTCTTGCCGTTGATGAAGTCACGGCCGGTCGCGTAACCGCGGTGATAGACGAGCGGATCGATCGCATGCGTCGGTGAGGCCACGGCCAGCACATAGGTGATCAGGCATTCGTTCCAGCCGTGGATCTCGTGATCGAGCGCCCAGCCGTTGTTCGGGCTCCAGTGCCAGTACAGCAGCTTGCGGCCGCCCTGCGTGTACCAGTCCCATTCGACGTCGTGCCATAGCCAGGTAATGACGTTGCGTGCCGCGATCTCGGCCGGCGTATCCCGGTCGAAGTATTGCCGCGCGCATAGCAGACCCTGGAACAGCAGTGAGGTTTCGACCAGATCGCCACCGTCGTCCTTGCGCCCGAACGGGATCGTCGCGCCGGTCGCGCCATTCAGAAAATGCGGATAGGCGCCGTGGTAGCAGGTCGCGCGCGCCAGCACCGCGAGCATGTTGTTGAGCCGCTCGACCGCCGCGTCGCGCGTGACCCAGCCACGCTCGGCCGCAACGATCAATGCCATCACACCAAAGCCGGTGCCGCCAATGGCAGCCAGATCGTCGACCGGCTCGTCACGCGTCGTGCGCCGATCGGGCGCCAGACCGCTGCCCGGATGCGCGCCTTCCCAGAAGAATTTGAACGTCTGCCGCTGCACGGCTTCGATCAATGACTCGTCATCCAGTGTTGCCAATGCTGCTGGCGTCATACCCGCTCCGATCATGGCGCTGCGTGAAATGCGGTGAACCGTGCTGTCATCGCGCCTGCCATTGTGAACCGCTTCGATGCAATGCATCGACACACAATATTTGCCGTCCCGTGCCCGGCAGAAGTTCAGCTTTATCCGTCTATGATGAACGAGACATTGCCACAGGATCGCCACGCCGTGAGTCGTATCGAAACGCTGATCAGCAAAATGACGCTCGCCGAGAAACTCGGCCAGCTGACGATGACCGCTTCCAGCTACGCAGTGACCGGCCCGATCATCGCCGGCGACTCCACCGAGTCGATCCGCGACGGCACGATCGGCAATCTGCTGAACATGGTCGGCCCCGGCCCGACGCACGAGATGCAGCGCATCGCCGTCGAGGAATCGCGGCTTGGAATTCCGCTGCTGATCGGCCTCGACATCATTCACGGCCATCGCACGCTGTTTCCGATCCCGCTCGGCGAGGCGGCGCTATTCGATCCGCAGGCCTGGGAAGCGACCGCGCGCGAAGCCGCACGCGAGGCCGCAGCTGACGGCTTGGCGATGACATTCGCGCCGATGCTGGACGTGTCGCGCGATCTGCGCTGGGGCCGCACTGCCGAAGGCGCCGGTGAAGATCCGTGGCTGGCGTCATTGGTCGCCAAGGCCAAGGTGCGCGGCTTCCAGGGTGCCGATCTTGCGCGGCCCGACACGATCGCCGCGTGCGCCAAGCATTTCTGTGCATATGGCCCGGTCAATGCCGGCCGCGAATATGCATCGGTCGATATTTCCGAACGCACGCTGCGCGAGGTCCACCTGCCGGCATTTGTCGCTGCGGTCGAAGCCGGCGTCGCGACCATCATGCCGGCGTTCACCGATCTCAACGGTGTGCCGATGACCGCGCACAAGGCGCTGCTGCAGGATTATCTGCGCGGTGAACTCGGCTTCGACGGCGTGCTGGTCAGCGACTACAACGCCATTGGCGAGCTGATCAAGCATGGTGTGGCCGCCGATCTCACCGACGCCGCGGTGCTTGCGCTCAAGGCTGGCGTCGATATCGACATGATGGCCGACGCCTACCGCAAAGGTCTGCCGGTCGCGCTCAAGCAAGGCCGAGTGACGATGGCCGAGATCGACACCTGCGTGCGGCGCGTGCTGCGTCTGAAAGAACAGCTTGGCCTGTTCGACGATCCGTATCGGCGTGGCTCGTCCAAGGAATCGGAACAGACTGTTGCCGCGCGCCGCCGGCTCGCGCGCGATGTCAGTGCACGCGCCATCGTCATGTTGAAGAACGCCAACGACACACTGCCGTTGAATGCGAAGCCGCGCCGTCTCGCGGTGATCGGCCCGCTTGCCGATGCCGCGATCGAAATGCGCGGCCCGTGGTGGGGCGCCGGCGAGTTCGGGCCGCACGTCGATGTTCTCGGCGGTTTGCGCAGCAATCTGCCGAACACCGAGATCCGCCACGCGGCAGGAGTCGCGATCAACGATGGCGACGAGAGCGGCATCACCGCCGCCGTCGCCCTGTGCGATGACGTCGACGCCGTACTGCTGTGCCTCGGCGAAGGTTCGACGATGAGCGGCGAAGCCGCGAGCCGCGCCTGCCCCGATCTGCCCGGCCACCAGCGCGCGCTGGCTGAAGCGGTGATCGCTCGTGCTCACAAGCTCGGCAAGCCAGTGATCGCGATCCTGTTCTCGGGACGCCCGCTGACCATTGCCTGGCTGGCCGAACAAGCCGACGCCATTCTCGCCGCATGGTTTCTCGGCACCGAGGCCGGCAATGCGATCTGCGACGTGCTGACTGGCAAGGTCTCGCCCAGCGGCCGCACGCCGATGAGCTGGCCGCGCGCCGTCGGACAGGCCCCGCTGTTCTTCGGCCAGCGTCCGACCGGACGGCCGGCGAATCCCGATGACTACTACACGAGCAAATATCAGGACGTCAGCAACGATCCGCCGTACCCGTTCGGACACGGCCTCAGCTACGGCAGATTCAGTTATTCCAATCTGCGCGTCACGGCCGACGCGGTAAGCGAAGCCGATCAAATCGAAGTTCGCGTTGACATTCGCAACGACGGCGCACACGAAGCGGAAGAAACCGCGTTCCTGTTCACCCGCGATCCGGTCGCCAGCGTGACCCGACCACTGCTGGAACTGAAAGGCTTCGGCAAGATCCGCCTCAAGCCGGGTGAAACCGGCACCTTGCCAATATCCATGTCCGCATCGGCGCTGCGCTTCCTCGGCGCCGATCTGTCACCCGTGTTCGAGGCCGGAGAACTGCAACTGCTGGTCGGCCCGAACGCAGATCACGAGCAGCTGCTACGCGCGACGATTCAGCTGCGCGTCTGACCATGACCGGAATGATGGTGCGGCGCCCCAGTTGCGCGCGCCAATGACGGCGGCGGCGGCCCATCGTCCATGCCGAGTACCGCGCGGTCACCCGGGTGAACAGTTCATCCCAGGAACTGCCCATGTCCCGGTTTTCCCGGTGCCGCCTCGCATCTTCCCCAACCGTTCATGCCGAGTGCCGCGCGCAGCGCGGTGTATCGAGGCACGCGCGCATCTCGGGAGATCGGCCTTGGCGATTTGACGATGGCTTGCCGACCCCTCGATACGATCGCTACGCGATCACTCGGGGCGAACGGGACTGGGGGTGATCTTTCTCACATCCGTTCATGCCGACCACTGCGCGATCACCCGGGGCGGGCGGAACTGGAAGTGATTTTGTCGCTCATCCGTTCATGCCGGATACCGTGCGGTTACCCGGATGAACGGTTCATCCCAGGAATTGCCCATGTCCCGGTTTGCCCGGTGCCGTCTCGCATCTCCCCCAACCGTTCATGCCGAGTGCCGCGCGCAGCGCGGTGTATCGAGGCACGCGCATCTCGCGAGATCGGCCTTGGCGATTTGACGATGGCTTGCCGACCCCTCGATACGATCGCTGCGCGATCACTCGGGGCGAACGGAA
>DATCXY010000235.1:0-3772 GCA_036570585.1 Solimonas sp.
CGGCATGGCGCTCGCTGCGCCCGACACGCTGGCCGCATCCGAGTGGCTGACACTGTCGATCCGCGCGGTCGACGCCGCGCCGCCGCTGAAGAACGGACGCCGCCTGAAGGCACTGCTCGGTACCGCCGAGATCGACGTGCGCCTGCGCCTGCTCGATCGCGACGTGCTCGAAGCCGGGCAGCGCGGCTATGCGCAACTGCACTGCACGCAGCCGATCGCGCTGCCGGCCGGAGAGCACGTCGTGCTGCGTCTCGCGTCGCCGTCGCTGACGGTCGCCGGCGGCCGTATCCTCGAACCGGTCACGCGCCGCCTGCGCCGCAACGATGACGCGGTGCTCGCCCGACTTCACGATCTGCACACGCTGGCGCCGCCGGCGCTGATCGCCGCTGAAGTCCAGCGCTGCGGACGACTCGGCAGCAGCGTGCAACAGCTTTCGCAGCTGACCGCGCTGTCGGCGGCGCGCATTCACGAACTGCTGCACGCGCTGCCGGTCGTGACATCGCGCAGCGGTCTGGTCATCTCGCAGACGGCGCTCGATTATCTGCTCGCGAACATTCCGTCGCTGCTCGCCGCACATGCCGCGGGCCTGCCGCGCGAGCGGTTGCTCAAGCAATTGCCGGGCTGCGGTCAGGCCGCGATGGACGCTGCGCTCGGGCGTCTGCTCGGCCGCGGCGTGATCATCGAACGCGGCAGCCAGCTGATGCTGCCGCGCCCCGACGAGGATCGCGCGCGCACGCAAAACGAAAGCGAACGCGCCGCGCAGATCGCCGAGCTGCTGCGGCTCAGCGCGCTGCGTCCACCGAAACCGGACGAGATCATCACCAGCGCCGAGTCGCGGCGCGCGGTCGAAACCTTGCTGCGCGACGGCGTGCTGGTGCGCGCCGTCGATCGCGCCAAGCGCAAGCAAATGCTGTTTCATCGCGATGCGATCGACAGCGCGCGACGCAGACTCGAACCGCTGCTGCAGCCGCCCGGACTGCTCGTCACCGAAATCGCCACCGCGCTCGACATCTCGCGCAAATATGCGATGCCGCTGCTCGACCATCTCGATGCGATCCATTTCACGCAGCGCATCGACGAACGGCGCGTGCGTGGCAGCGCCAGCACATGAACCAGGAGATTGCCGACCGATGAGACCACTGAAGAATCTTTGCGAAGTCGCCGTGATCGGCGGCGGCCTGGCCGGGCTCACGGCAGCGCACCACGCCGCACGGCTCGGCGCGCTGGTGACGCTGTTCGAAGTCACCGGCATGTATGGCGGGCTGGTCGCGACCGTCGATCATGTCGACGGCCTGGCGGTGCCCGGCAAGTTCTCCGGCCAGGATCTGGCGATTCATCTGCTCGAAGAAGCGCGCAAGATCGGCGTGCGCGTGCTGGATGTCGGCATCGCGTCGCTGACGCTCGGCGAGCGGCCGACGCTGCGCGATCACAATGACGAGACCTATCAGCCGAAGGCGATCGTCGTCGCGTCCGGCGCCTCACTGCGCAAGCTCGGCGTGCCGGGCGAAGCCAGGTTCAGCGGACGCGGCGTGTCGCGCTGCGCGACCTGCGACGGCGGCTTCTTTCGCAATCAGGATGTCGTCGTCGTCGGTGGCGGCGACGCCGCGGTGCATGAAGCCTTGGTGCTCGCCAGGACCAGCCGGCGCGTGACGATGATCTGCCGCGGCCCGTTGCGCGCCAAGCGCGATGACGCCGACCGGCTCGCCGCGCGCGAGAACGTGGAGTTCGTCTGGGACAGCGAAGTCAGCGAAATTCTCGGCGACAACGGTGTTTCCGGCGTGCGCGTGCGTAACGTCAAGACGGGGGCGAACAGCGAACTCGAATGCGCGGGCATCTTTCCATTCATCGGCGGGGTACCGAACACCGACTTCATGCCGGCGTCGCTGCTCGACGCAAGCGGACACATCAACACCGACGCACAACTCGCCAGTGCCGACCCGCGTCTGTTCGCGATCGGCGCCGTGCGCGCCGGCTACGGCGGCAACATCGTCGAGGCGATGGCCGAAGGCATCGGCGCGGCGCATGCTGTGGCGCGACTGCTACATTGATTCAGTACGGATCGAATCAAACCGCTGCGGCGGCTCGATTCACAAGGAGCGAAGATGACAACGCAATCCAGTAACGAGCACCTTTACGAGGTGGTATGGCCCAGCGGCGAGCGCCGGCAAAAGATGCGGCCGCTGGCGAAGCGGCTCGACACGCTCAACGGCAAGACCGTCGCGCAGCTCTGGGATTTCCTGTTCGCTGGCGATCAGGTGTTCCTCGCACTCGAGGAAAAACTGCGCGCGCAATATCCGGACGTGAAGTGGGTCAGTTGGCGCGAGTTCGGCTCGACGCACGCGGTCAATGAAAAGGAACTGCTGGCGTCGCTGCCGCAGCGCTTCAAGGAACTTGGCGTCGACGCAGCGATCAGCTGCATGGCTTGCTGAGGGAGCTGCACGCCCGCCGTGTTGCGGGCAAGTCTGGCGTGTGAAGAAGCGGGCTTTCCGACGTCGTCGCTGGTCTGCGAGGGTTTCCTCGGGCAGGCGGCTGCGACCTCGGTAGGCCTTGGCATGAATTTCCCCTTGGCGACGATCGTCGGGCATCCCGGCGCGCAGAGCACCGAGGAAATCCAGGACAACGTCAGGAACGTGACGGCGCAAATGGTCATCGAGAATCTGACCGTGCAGCCGCAAGAAAAAGTGCTGGCGCCGGAACCGAAGGCGCTCGACATCGTGTTCCGCGGCAGCTTCGAGGAGGTCAACGACCATTTCTACGAAAAGGAATGGAGCGACGGTCTGCCGATCGTGCCGCCGACGATGGCAAAGATCCAGGCGTTCCTGCGCTACACCGACCGCAAGCCCGAAGAGACCATCGGCATCCTGCTGCCCGAGAACCGCGCGGCCACCGTGTGGGCGACGGCGGTCAACGGCGTCATGGCCGGCTGCCGTCCGGAGTACATGCCGATCCTGCTTGCGCTGGTCGAGGCGATGGTCGATCCGATCTATGGCGTCGAACACAGCGGCAACACGCCGGGTGCGGAAACGCTGATCGTGCTCAATGGACCGATCATCAAGGACCTGAATTTCAACTACACGCAAGGCGTGCTGCGCGACGGCTTCAAGCCGAACACCTCGGTTGGCCGCTTCTGGCGACTGGCGCTGCGCAACATGGCCGGCTTCCTGCTGCACAAGAACGACAAGGGCAGCTTCGGCAACACCTTCCGCGTGGTGCTGGCAGAAAACGAGGACGCGCTCGCGCAGGCCGGCTGGCATCCGTTCAGCGTCGATCTCGGTTTTGCGGCCGGCGACAACACGGTGATGATCACGCGCCTGACCGGCGGCGGCGTGTTCCCGTCGGTCACCGGCAGCAAGCCCGAGCAGATGATGCCGTACATCGCCGATGCGGTGAGGTCGCAGACTGGCTGGGAAATCGTGTTCACCGTCGGCGGCCTGTCGTATGGCTCGCTGCGCCCGGTGCTGATCCTCACGCCGATCCTCGCGCAGACCATCGCCAAGGCCGGCTGGAGCAAGGCCGACGTCAAGCGCTACCTGTACGACCACGCGCGCATGGCAGCATGGCGCGTCGAGGCCTTCACCGAGAAATGGGCGGACTTCCGCATCGGCTCGCTGCAGCGGCAGGTCAACCTCGGCAAGCTGCCGCGCGTCTTCGCCGAATCCGACGATCCGAACCGCATGGTGCCGATCGTGCTCGATCCGGAAGACTTCATCGTGCTGGTGTCCGGCGATCCGCTGCGCACGAACGCCTACACGTTCACGCACAACGGCTACCT
>DATCXY010000236.1:0-1551 GCA_036570585.1 Solimonas sp.
AGACGCCTACGACGACTGGCTGACCTGCGCGCCGGAAGAAGCCCCGCAATACTTCCGTCAATGGACTAAGCCGCTGCGCGCATTTGCCAAGCCACTGCCGCCCCGCATCAAGAAGCCGAAGGGCGAAGACGGCCTCGCGCCGGTCACCGACTGAAAACGCGGGCATCGCGTGTCGGTCAGCCGCCATCGCCGACCACCGGCATCACCGGCCGCTCGATCTGCAGCAGCTGTGGCTGCAGCGGCTGGTGGAACGTCAGCACTTCGTGCCAGACGCGCCCGGTGAGTAGCAGCATCAGCCGCTCGCGCCACGTCAGGCGCCAGCAGCAGACGATGCGGCCATGCACGTCGGCAGGATCCTGATAGGCGGGCAGCGGCCGGTATTCCGGCTGATCCTTGGCGTAGACGACGGTCTGCTCGGGGAATTCGACCAGGTCCATGGCTCAGGCTCCCGTCGTTTCGCCTGGGAACATCGACTCGACCATATCGGCCAGATCGCTGCGACCCGGGCACATGCGCACGTCGACTCCTTTGATCGAGCAGTGCCAGTTATAGAGCGCTGCCGACGTGCTGATGCAATGGTGCAGTGCCTTCTCGTGGTCGCCAGCGACAGTGGAATGAAGTGCCTTACCTGCGAGATAGCCGACCAGCCAGAACCAGTCCGCCGGCCGCTTCGCGCGGTCGTTCGCCATGCCCCACTTCTCAACTTGGTGCGCAGCCTCGATGTGCACGGCGCGCAGAAAGTTATCCATCTCGGGCGAGTCGATCAATGCGCGCAGGCGTTGCGCTTCCTCGCTTGCGTTCGGAACGAGATGGACGTTCTGGCGGCCATCCCAGTAATGCACGCCCGGCTTCGTGAACTGGCCGGGCGCGGCCCAGTAGAACTTCATGCCGTCGTGTTCGCCGATCAGCTGCATTGGTGCCATTGCATTCATCGCTCTCTCCTCAAGGGTGTGCCGACGCGTCGAAGCGCTGCGGCGTGATGTCGTCCGGCACGCGGTGCTTGCCGCGCGCCATCGGGTGAATGGGGAAGCCGGCTTGCGTGAGGCCCAGGCAGTGCACGTCGCCGGCCTCGTCCTCGAGGTCGATCAGTACCTCGCGGGCGAGCGGCAGCAGATCGGCCGGCAGACGGCCCCAGCCGACGAGCACCTGCGACGCCCCACGCGCAGCCGAACGCAGCAGCTGCAGGTTGTGGCGGAAGGCCTTGCGCTCCGGGCCATCGTCGCGCGCCGCCAAGCCGTACCAGTCCAGCGCGTCGTCCGGATCCGGCGAGCGCAACGGCAGCAGATTGACGACGGTGAAGCCGCCGAAACCCCAGCGCTGATGCCAGTCGATCAACCGGCGAATCGTCGGATCATCGACGCGCGCATCGGCCGTGCTCGGATTCAGCATCACGACCAGGCCGCGCGAAGTCAGTCTGCCGAAACCCGGCCAGTCGCGCGTCAGCGTCCAGCGGAAGCGGCCGCAGGTGGACAGCTCAGCGGTTCGCTCCATCTGATTGGCCAGATTGCTGTCAGAACGGTCATGCGACCGCGCCAGAGGAAACGCTGCAAT
>DATCXY010000237.1:0-1866 GCA_036570585.1 Solimonas sp.
CTGCCATCCGCATCTGAAGGGCGACGGCAATATCATCAACTTCGGTTCGTCGTCGGCGAAACGCTGGGATCTTGCCGGCTACGGCGCGTACGCGGCGGTCAAGGAAGCGATCCGCCAGCTGACACGTGCGGCGGCCTGCGAGTTTGCAAAGGATGGCATTCGCGTCAACGCGATCCTGCCGCTCGCCGATTCACCGGCGATGGCATGGTGGACGCGCGAACGGCCGGACGAAGCGGCGGCGTTCATCGCGACCGTGCCGCAGGGCCGCGTCGGTTCCTGTGAACACGACATCGGGCGCTTCGTAGTGTCGTTGTGCTCGGATGATTCGCGTTACATCACCGGGCAGAGCATCGGCGTCGACGGCGGGCAGGCGTTCCTCGGGTAGAAACGATCCGGCAGGAACACACCATGTGCGCGAGCTCGCCTGAGTCGCGCGCATGGCGCGCTCCTCCGACAAAAGTGCCTCGCCGCAGCGCTCACACCCACGCTTCGAGCACGCGCACGCTGTCGCCGCCGCGCTGCTTCGAATATTCGTGCGTCGCCCTGATCGCGTCGGTCTTGATTGCGCGCACGCGTTTGAAGCCGGCGGTCTTCATGATCTGCGTCAGTTCCTGAGGCGACTTGAAGTGCACGTGCATGCGGCCTTTGACGAAGGCGCTGAGCAGTGCGCCGAACGCGATGACCGCCGGGTGCTGGACGCGCCCGTTGAAATAGACGTCGCTGAAATACGCGCCGAGCGGAAAGCCTGCGAGCGTTTCGGCAATGCGTTGCCAGACCGCGCGCGCTGCCGCCGGATCGAGGTAGTTCATCAGGCCTTCGGTGATGATCGCGGTGCCGATGTTCGGATCAAGCTGTCGGGCGATCGTCGCAAGCGAATCGGGGCCGCTCTCGGCAAGCGCGTCGAGTTCGACAATGCGATGCCGATCCGACAATGAGCCGGTCTGCGTGAGAATGTCGCGCTTGCATGCGGCCATCGCCGGCAGGTCGGTTTCGATGTAGCGCAGCCGTTCGCCGTAGCGCTGCATGAACGACCAGCCGCGCGGTGACAGTCCGGCAGCGATCTCGATCACCTGACCGACCTTGCCGGAGTCGATCGCCTTCGCCAGTTGCGCGTCGATGCCCTTGTGTCGCGCCAGCATCAGCGCGTCGAGCGAGAAGCCGGACAGGCGGCGCGTGACACCGGTCAGTACGCGAAACGCGCGATCGAGTTTCTTGCCCTGCGGCGTCGCGAACGCCGGATGCGACATGCCCTGACGAAACCAGAAATAACCGGTCGCGTATGCGGTGGGACTGACGCGTGCGGTCTGCTCGCGTGGCATCAGACGCCCGGCGCGCCAGGAAAGCCGATGTAGTACTGGCCGGTCAACATGCCGCCGTCGACCGCGATCTCGGCGCCGCACAGATACGACGCCTCGTCGCTGGCGAGAAACAGCGAGGTGTACGCGACTTCGGACGGCTCGCCGATGCGCTGCAGCGGCACCATCGTGTAACGCTTGTTGGCTTCGGCGCGCGCTTCGGAAAACGGATTGCCCATCGCCGTGTCGATGCCGCCCGGATGCACCGAATTCACGCGCACGCCCTTGTGCCCGTATTCCATCGCCGCCGCTTTCGTCAGGCCGCGGATGCCCCACTTGCTCGCGTTGTACGCGGACAGGCTGTTCGCGCCTTTCATGCCGTCGACCGACGAGATGTTGACGATGCTGCCGTGACGGCGGCCGATCATGTGCGCGCCGATGATCTTCACGCCGAGAAAGGTGCCGACGAGATTGATGTCGAGCACGCGTTCGAAATCGGCAAGCGAGGTCTCGGCGATGCTCTTGAACAGCAGCACGCCGGCATTGTTGACGAGGATGTCGACGCCGCCGA
>DATCXY010000238.1:0-6478 GCA_036570585.1 Solimonas sp.
ACGAACTCGACGGTGACGCTGCTGCCGTCGCTGAAGCTCAGCGTCACCGGCACGCGCTCACCAACCGCGAGTGGATGCTTCGCGCCCATCAGCATCAGGTGGTAGCCGCGCGGTGCAAACCGCACCGTGCCTTGCGGTGCCAGCGTGACCGTGCCGACGTGCTGCATCTGCGACTGGCCGTTTTGTTCGCTGCTCCGATGCAGCATCGCCATTGCGAATGCCGGTGAGTCGGTGCCGGTCAGGTCGCGGGCGGCATCGCTGCGATTGCGCAGCGCAAAGTAGCCGGCGGCCGGCAGATCGCCCGGCAACATGCGGATCCACGCATCCTCGACCACTGGTGAAGCCGGTTTTGTGTCGGCGGCGTTGGCGACCAGACTGCTGCCGAGCAACACGGCGAGCAGGCCGCAGGCGAGGGAACGACGGACCGATTTCATTTCAACTGGCTCTCAAGGCGTCAACGACCGGCAGACGCGCCGAGCGGATGGCGGGGAACAGGCCGCCGAGCAGGCCGATGAACAGCGCGAGCCAGATACCGGCGAGTATCAGACCGGGCGTGACCGTGAGACGGAACACGACCTGGCTGAAATTGGCGCCCAGTGTACTGACCGCGTTGCCGTTGAAAAAGACCCACGCGAGCAGCGCGCCGATCGCGCCGCCCATCAACGCCAGCAGCAGCGATTCGGCGAACACCGAGAACACCACCGGCCCGGAGCCAAAGCCGATCGCGCGTAGCGTCGCGATCTCGCGCGAGCGGGCCGATACCGCCGAATACATGGTGTTGAGCGCGCCGAACATCGCGCCGACCGCCATGATGCCGCCGACGAAGTACGCGATGAAGTTGAGCAGCTTGGTCAACTGTTTGGACTGCTCGGCGTAGTAGTCGGGCTCGCGTTTGACGTCGACCGTCAGGGTCGGATTGGTGGTCAGTGCGTCCTTGAAGCGCTCGAACGCGGACGGTGCGTCGAGCAGGGCCGTGACCGACTGGAACATGTTGCGGCGGAACGCCGACTGCACGGTGTCGGCATCGGCGATCAATTCGGACTCGTGGGCGTCGCCGCCTGTCGTGAAGATGCCGACCACGGTCCAGTCCGAATCACGAAAGCTGATCGTCTCGCCGAGCGTCACGCCGCGAAACTGCTTGGCGGCACCGGCGCCGACGATCAGCTCACGCACTGCCGGCTGGAACATGCGGCCCTGGCTGATCTTGAGTTCCGGACGCAATTGCGCGAGTTGTCCGCAGCTGCCGCGCAAGGTGACGTTGGAGCTGTTGCCGTCGTCGATCTTCGGCAGGTTGACGACCGTCACCAGCTCGCCGCAGCCGATCGGTTTGCCGCTGGCGTCCTTGCGCACACCGGCCGCATCGAGAATCGTCAGCATGTTGTCGCGCGTGATCGAGCTGTTGATCTCGGCCTGCGAGCCACCACGCAGCACGATCGCCCGATCGGCGCGACCGCTGTTGGCCACCGTCTTGTGAAAACCGGTCGCCATCGCCAGCACCGACACCAGCACCGCAACCACGCCGGCGATGCCGACGACGATCACCGACGAGGTGCCGAGACGTTGCGGAATCGCCCTGAGATTCATCGCCGTGATCGCGATCGTTTGTTTGAACATGCGCTATCTCCCCGCCAGTGCATCGACAATCACCAGCCGCTTTGCGCGTAGCGCTGGCAGGCCGCCGGTTGCCAGCGCCAGCACCACGGCCACGCCGCCGCCGATGGCAATCACGCGCGGTGGCAGACTGACCGCGCCGCCCATCACGCTCTCCAGCATCGGGAACATCAGGTCGGCGCACAACAGGCCGAGGGCCGCGGCGATCACGCACAGCAGCAGCGATTCGGCGAGCACCAGCGCCGTGACCTTTGCATCGGTGAAGCCGAGCGTCTTCAGCACCGCCAGTTCCGGAATGCGTTCACGGACCGACTGCATCATGGTGTTGCCGGTCAGGAACAGCAGCGTGAAGAACACCGCGCCGAGAATCGCCTTGACGATGAAATTGATGTCGCCGAACTGCTTGATGAACGATTGCGTGAATTCCTTCTCGCTTTGCGACTTGGTTTCGTCCGGCGAATTGACGAACAGCTTGTCGATCGCCGCGGCGATCTGCGCCGACTGGTTCGGATCCTTGACCGAGACGGTCCACCAGCCGACCGTGCCGTTGCCGAAAGTGCGCGCTTCGTCGAAGTAGCTGTAGTTGAAGAACGCGCCGGTGTTCTGCGACTCGTCGCCTTCGAAGATGTAGGTGCCGACGATGTCGAACGGCCAGTTCGAGCTGCCGTCGTCCTTGCGCACCCAGATCGTCGAATGCAGCGAGACGCGGTCGCCGATCTTCCAGCCGTACTTCTTCATCAGGTCGATGCCCATGATGATGCCGGTGCGCGTGCGCTTGAGCGCTTCGACCTGTTCCGGCGCGGTCTTGATCTCCGGCACGACATTCAGGTAGTCGTCGATGTCGACCGGCATCGCGAACACGAAATTCTTCTGCTCCTGGTAATACGCGCCGAACCAGCTCGAGCTGGCGACGCCGGTGATGCCGGGCACCGCCTCGATCTGCTGCTTCTGCGAGATCGGCAGCGGCTCGGTCAGCGAGATCCGGCTGGCGACGATCAGGCGATTGACATTGGCATTGTTGACGCCCTGCTGGAACGCGGCGTTGACGCCCTGCAACATGCCGAACAGCAGGAACGCGATGACGATCGACAGCAGCGTGAAGATCGTGCGCGCCTTCTTGCGCCAGAGCGTCGCCCAGAGCAGCGGAAAGTATTTCATCACGGCCTCCCGTCAGTGCGACGGCTGATCGACCAGCGTGCCTTTGTCCATGTGCAGCTGCCGCTTCGCGTATTCGGCCGCCTTCGGATCATGCGTGACCATGACGATGGTCTTGCCGTGTTCGCGATTCAGCGTCTGCAGAAGACTGAGGATTTCGTCCGCGGTCTTGCGGTCGAGATCGCCGGTCGGTTCGTCGCAGACCAGCAATGTCGGATCGGCGACCAATGCGCGTGCGATCGCGACGCGCTGCTGCTGGCCACCGGACAATTCGTTTGGCTTGTGTTTGGCGCGATCGTCGAGACCGACGATCTTCAGTGCGGTTTGCGCGTTCTGCTTGCGCTGGCCGGCATTGAGCTTGGTCAGCAGCAGCGGCAGTTCGACATTGGCCTGCGCGCTGAGCATCGGCATCAGGTTGTAGAACTGGAAGATGAAGCCGACGTGGCGTGCGCGCCAGCGGGCGAGGGCGGCACCCGACAATTGGTCGATGCGTTCGCCGGCGACGGCGACTTCACCTTCGCTCGGACGGTCGAGGCCGCCGATCAAATTCAGCAGCGTGGTCTTGCCGGAACCGGACGGCCCCATCAGCGCGACAAAATCACCCTGCGTGATTTCCAGATTGAGGCTGTGCAGTACTTCGACGGCCTGCTTGCCGCGCGTGTAGCGCTTGGCGACGTGCTTCAGCGAAACGATATTGCTCATGTCTGCAGTCCCCGTTGCTGCGTGATGCGGGTGTGGAATCTCGTCAGTCCCGCACGCGCGGGAATGACAGTCCAAGGAAACGCTGCACAGCGTCGTCATTGCCAGGAGGCCGAAGGACCGACGAAGCAATCCAGCACGCAATTCGATCTGGCGGTGCCGCTGGATTGCTTCGTCGCTGCGCTCCTTGCATTGACGATCCCGGAACTGTACAGCGTTTCCCGAGCAGAACGCTCTATACAATCCAGCGGTTCCACGATGCCGCCGCAGCGGTGAAATCCACCTGGCGGAGCGGTGGCGTCATGGTGCCGTGATCCGGACCTTGGCACCATCCTTGAGCTTGGCGAAATCGCCGATCGCGACGCGCTCGCCGGCATTGACGCCGGACAGCACGGTGATCTGTTCGCTGCCGATCTTGGCGCCGAGTTTCACCGCGCGGCGCTCGACGACATCGTCATGCAGGACGAACACCACGCCGGTCGCGCTGCCAGCGCCTTCGCTCTGCACCGCCGTGTCCGGCAGGCTGACACCCGAAGGAGCGGCGCCGCTCTGCGTTTTGTCATCGCTGGCTTCAGCCAGGAACGATACGCGCGCGCCCATCTCCGGCAGGATGCGCGCGTCGCGCGTCTTGAAGCCGACACGCACCTTGACCGTGGCCTTGCTGCGATCGGCAGTCGGGATCACGGCAATGACTTCGGCCGGGATGTTCCAGTCCGGATAGGCATTGAGCTTGACGGTCGCCGGCTGGCCGGCCTTGACGCGATTGATGAAATTCTCGTTGACGTCGACTTCGACTTCCAGGGAATCCATGTCGACCAGCGTGCCGATGCCGGTGCGCGTGAAGCCGCCGCCGGCCGAGATCGGCGAGACGATCTCGCCCGGTTGCGCGGCCTTGGTCGTGATCACGCCGGAAAACGGCGCGCGCACCACGGTGTCGTCGAGATTGCGCTGTGCCACCACGACATTGGCCTGCGCAATCTGCAGCGCGTACTGCTGCGCGTCGTAATTGGCCTTGCTCTGGTCGAGTGCCGCGCCGCTGATGAAGTTGGCGGCCGCCTGCTTCTTGTCGCGCTCGTAGATCGGCTTGATGTTGGCCGCAGCGGCCTTCGCCGCGGCAAGATTGGCCTGAGCCTGCAGCAGCGAAGCCTTGGCGTTGGAGTCGTCGAGGCGCGCCATGACGTCGCCTTCCGCGACTTTCTGGCCTTCTTCGATATAAAGATCCTGCAGCTTGCCGGTGATCTTCGCCGACACCGTCGCTTGGCGACGCGCGACCACATAGCCGGACGCATCGAGCATCGACGCGGCGCCGCCGTGGCTGCCGCCGGCGAGCGGCGTTGCGGTCGCCACCGTGACCGGCACACCGGTGTCGCGCGTGGACCAGAAGATCGCAGCGATGATCAGCACGATCACGATGAGCGCGGCGATGATCCACGGCCATCGCGAACGTGGTTCGAGATCCTGCGGTCCGCGGTCGATCTTCAGCTGGCTCAGCAGGGTATGTGAGTCGGTCATGGAACAGGCATTGGACGATTTCGGATGGCGGGCACTGTAGCGCAAGCCCGGCGGATCAATCGATGCTTATCATAGGGGCAAGTCCATATCGTCACGCAGGATTCCCATGACCGCACGCAGTGCCGCGCCACGTCGCAAGAAGCCGGAACGCCGGCCGGTGTGTTTCATCGTTGGCGCCGGGCCCGGTATCGGCGCCGCGCTGGCCGAAGCGTTTGCAGGCGAGGGCTACGATATCGCGCTGCTGGCGCGTGGGCCCGCCAAGCTGCGCGAACTGTGCGCGGATCTGAGCCGCAAGACCGGTCGCAAGGTGTGCGCCTACGCTGCCAACGCCGGTGACGAGGTTTCGCTGAAGCAGGGGCTCGATGTCGCACGCGCCGACTTCGGTGATCCGGAAGTCCTGATCTACAACGCCGCGTCGTCGATACTCGATGCGCCGACGCAGGTGCCGGTCGACCGACTGGTCGATGAATTTCGCGTCAACGTCGGCGGCGCGCTGGTTGCGGCGCAGGATGTCGCACCGGCGATGATCAAGGCCAAGAAGGGCACGATCCTGTTCACCGGCGGCGGCTTCGCATACGAGCCGGCGATGAAGTACGCGTCCTTGTCGCTGGGCAAGGCGGCGCTGCGTTCGCTGGCCTATACGCTCGCGCAGGAACTCGGCAAGCACGGCGTGCATGTCGCGACGGTGACCGTGCACGGCTTCATCCAGACCGGCACGCGCTACGACCCACAGCGCATCGCGCAGGCTTACGTCTGGCTGCATCGCCAGCCCAAGGGCCATTTCGACATCGAGAAGATTCACAAGTAATGCGGGTCGACCCCAGACGCCGCGGATTGAAGAGGGCTGGTCCGAGGAAAGCCCCAAAGCCCGTTCGCGCCGTATCGAGAGGAAAGCCTCACAACCAGTTCACGCCGAGTGCCGCATCGAGAGGAAAGCCTCACCACCCGTTCATGCCGAGCGCCGCATCGAGAAGAAAGCCTCACCACCCGTTCATGCCGAGTGCCG
Organism: Solimonas sp.; assembly: GCA_036570585.1. Lineage (GTDB taxonomy): Bacteria > Pseudomonadota > Gammaproteobacteria > Nevskiales > Nevskiaceae > Solimonas. The sequence goes on from DATCXY010000238.1 coordinate 5,984, forward strand.
CACGCAAGTGCGGTGTATCGAGGCACCGGCGCAGATCCTTCGATACGATCGCTGACGCGCCACTCGGGACAGGCCCCTCGATACAGCGCCTGCGGCGCCACTCGGGGCGAACGGATGGGGCAAGGATTGCCCGATGTCATCTGCGAAATACGCGATGTACCGCATCGAGAGGAAAGCCTCACCACCCGTTCACGCCGAGTGCCGCATCGAGAGGAAAACCCCACCACCCGTTCATGCCGAGCGCCGCATCAAGAAGAAAGCCTCACCACCCGTTCATGCCGAGTGCCGTATCAAGAGGAAACCCCACCACCCGTTCATGCCGAGTGCCGCACGCAAGTGCGGTGTATCGAGGCACCGGCGCAGGCCCCTCGATATGATCGCTGACGCGCCACTCGGGACAGGCCCCTCGATACAGCGCCTGCGGCGCCACTCGGGGCGAACGGATGGCGGCAAGGATTCCCCGATGTCATCTGCGAAATCCGCGATGTACCGCAT
>DATCXY010000239.1:0-7873 GCA_036570585.1 Solimonas sp.
AGCTTGGGATCAGCGGCAAAAATGCCGAGTTTTGCGGCGGCGACTCGTGCCTGCTGATAGGACATACCGGCCAGCGCTGCGACACTGGCGATGCCGCAACCGGCCGCTTCCTCCTGCACGACTACCCGTGGCTGCGTGACGGCAGGCGCGCTCACTTCTTGCCGTCACCACCGAAGGTGTAGAACGGCAGTGGCGTCACGTTGGAGCCGCCGCCACCGCCTTCGATCACGCGCACCGGGCCGGCCTTCTTGACCTCGTCGATGCGCACGACCGCGTGCACAGGCACGTAGAAGCGCTCGACCTCGGCGAATTCCTGCTTGAGCTTTTCTTCGCTGGTGTCGACCAGCACGCTGGTCTTCTCGCCGAATACCGGCTTGCCGATCTCGACGAAGCCGAGCATCGAACCGTGACTGACCTCGCGCGCATACAACTCGTAACGCTGGCCCTGATTCATGAAACAGATGCGATAGAGACGCTGTTTGCTGCCAGCCATGGGTCGTTACGGATCGAAAGCGTGAGGTCGAAGTTTAAGGGCTCGCTGGCCGGCGTGCCGCCTCGGCGCTTTGTATCGGAACGTAAATTCGCTGCGGCCTGCGCGACGCGCTCCCTTATGATCCGCCGGCAAGCCCGGATTACCACGCCAAGGCATCACCGGCGACAGAAGGATAGAGAAGATGGCAACGAGCTCGACCGCACCACAGCCGCCACGCCAGCGGCGATTCATCAGCGCGCTGGCGGTGGTTCTGGGCCTTCTGCTGCTGGCCGGGTTCGCTTGGTATCTGTTGCACCGCGGCGGGGACACTTCGGCTTTCGGTGGCGGGCGGCGTGGTCCGCCGACCACGGTCGGCGTCGCGAGCGCCACCGCAGCCGATCTGCCGGTGACGATCGAAGCGCTCGGCACCGTCACGCCAACTGCGGTCGTCACCGTGCGGCCGCAGGTATCGGGTGTGATCGAATCGATCGCGTTCAAGGAAGGCCAACTCGTCAAACAGGGTGAGCTGCTCGCGCAGATTGACCCGCGTCCGTTCCGCAATGCGTTGCAACAGGCGCAGGGCGCGCTCAAGCGCGATGAAGCGCAGCTGGCCGACGCCAGGCTGCAGCTTGAGCGCTATCAGACGCTGATCGCGCAGGATTCGATCGCCCGGCAGGACGTCGATACGCAGGCGGCGACCGTCAAGCAACTCGAAGGCACGCTCGCCGCCGATCGCGCTGCCGTCAGCAGCGCGCGGCTGGATCTCGAATACAGCCGCATCACCGCGCCGGTTGCCGGTCGCGTCGGCCTGCGCGTGATCGACGCCGGCAACTACATCGGGGCCGGCGACGCCAACGGCATCGCCGTGATCACGCAGGTGACGCCGATCGATGTCGTGTTCAACGTGCCGCAGGATCGCGTCGGCGAAATCCGGGCGCGCGCCGATCAGGGCGTGCTGCCGGCAGTCGCGCTCGATCGCACGCGCACGACCGCGCTCGCCACCGGCAACTTCCTGACACTCGACAATCAGGTCGATGTCACCACCGGCACGGTGCGTGCGAAGGCCCGCTTCGCGAACGCCGACGGGGCGCTGTTTCCGAATCAGTTCGTCAATCTGCGTGTACAACTGCGCACGCTCAGCGGCGCGATCGTCGTACCGCTGAGCGCGGTACGCAACGGCTCGCAGGGCGACTTCGTCTATCTCATCAATGCCGATCACACGGTCAGCGTGCGCGCGGTGACTCGCGGCCAGCAGAGCGGCAGTCAGGTACAAGTGATGACCGGCCTGAAGCTCGGCGAGCGCGTCGTCACCGAAGGTGGCGATCGCCTCAAGGACGGCGCGACCGTGCAGTTGCCCGGCGAAGCTGCGAGCACGCAAGCCAGGGTCGCGCCAACCGCTGATGCCAAAGGCGCGAAAGGCGACGTTGCGGGCGCAGCCGCGCACAAGGGTCAACGACAGGGCGATGGTCATCGCCGCAAACGCGGCAGCGACGAATCGGCGCCGGCCCGCGCCGCACCACCACCGCCCGGCCCCTAGCGCAACGGGCGCCAGACGATGAATCCCTCACGTCCCTTCATCGAAAGACCGGTCGCCACCGCGTTGTTGATGGTGGCGATCGTGCTGTCCGGTCTGATCGGCCTGCGCTTTCTGCCGATCTCGGCGCTGCCGCAGGTCGACTATCCGACGATCCAGGTGCAGACCCTGTATCCGGGCGGCAGTCCGGAAGTCATGAGCCAGACCGTCACCGCACCGCTGGAACGCAATCTCGGCGAGATGGCCGGCCTGCAGCGCATGAGTTCGATCAGCGCCGCCGGCGCCTCGACGATCACGCTGCAGTTCACGCTCGGCGTCGCGCTCGATGTCGCCGAGCAGGAAGTGCAGGCCGCGATCAACGAAAGCAACGCACTGCTGCCTGCCGATCTGCCGGCGCCACCGGTCTACGCCAAGGTCAATCCCGCCGACGCACCGGTGCTGACGATTGCGATCACCTCCGACACCTTGCCGCTGACCGAGGTGCAGAACCTCGTCAACACGCGGATCGCACTGAAGATCAGCCAGGTCGATGGCGTGGGCCTGGTCACGCTCAGCGGCGGTCAGCGCCCGGCAATGCGCGTGCAGGTCGACACGCAGGCGCTCGCGTCCCACGGCATCACGATCGGCGCGGTGCGCAGCGCGATCAGCAGCGCCAATGCCAACAGCGCCAAGGGCAGCTTCGACGGCCCGAGCCGTTCGTATTCGATCAACGCCAACGACCAGCTCGAAACGGTCGACGATTACAGGAATCTGGTCGTCACCTACCAGAACGGCGCGCCGGTGCGGTTGTCCGACGTCGCCGACATCGTCGAGAGCGCCGAGAACGTCAAGCTCGGCGCCTGGGCCAACACCAAGCCGGCGATCATTCTCAATGTGCAACGCCAGCCGGGCGCGAATGTCATCAAGACCGTCGACGCGATCAAGGCGCGACTGCCGGATCTGCAGGCGACGCTGCCGGCATCGGTGTCGGTCGACGTGCTCGCTGACCGCACCACCGGCATCCGCGCGTCCGTCAACCACGTGCAGCTCGAACTGCTGCTCGCAGTGGTGATGGTGGTGCTGGTGATCTTTTTCTTCCTGCACAGCCTGCAGGCGACGATCATCGCCAGCCTCGCCGTGCCGATCTCGCTGATCGGTGCCTGCGGCGCGATGTACCTGCTCGGCTACAGCCTCAACAATCTGACGCTGATGGCGCTGACGATCGCGACCGGCTTCGTCGTCGACGATGCGATCGTCACGATCGAGAACATCACGCGCTACCTGGAGAAAGGCGAGAAGCCGCTGGCGGCGGCGCTCAAGGGTGCGCAGCAGATCGGCTTCACGATCATCTCGCTGACGGTTTCACTGGTCGCGGTGTTGATCCCGCTGCTGTTCATGGGCGATGTCATCGGCCGTCTGTTTCGCGAGTTCGCGGTGACGCTGGCACTGACGATCCTGATCTCCGCCGTGGTGTCGCTGACGCTGGTGCCGATGCTGTCGGCGCGCTGGCTGCGCATCGACACCGGCATGCATGGCCTCGGCGCGCGCGTACAGGCACTGTTCGACCGCCTGGTCGCCTATTACGAACGCGGTCTTCTGTGGGTGCTCGCGCGCCAGCGCGCAACGCTGCTGGTCGCACTCGCGACGTTCGTGCTGACCGCCTTGCTTTACCTGCTGATCGCCAAGGGTCTGTTCCCGACCCAGGACACTGGTCAGTTGCAGGCACGCACGCAGGCCGCCGACTCGGTGTCGTTCACGCGCATGGCCACGCTGCAGCAGCAGGCGGCAGAAGCGATTCTCGATGATCCAGCGGTCGACAATCTCAGCTCGTTCATCGGCGTCGATGGCGCCAACAACACGATGCTGCATACCGGCCATATGCTGATCAATCTGAAGCGCGATCGCAGCGGCTCGCAGGACGACATCATGTCGCGGCTGCAGGCGCGCGTCGCCGGGGTTGCCGGCATGCAGTTGTATCTGCAACCGACGCAGGATCTGACGATCGACGCTGAAACCGGCCCCACGCAGTACCGCTTCTCGATCGAAGGTTCGGATACCAAAACCGTCAACGACGCCGCGCAGAAACTGACCGCCGCGCTACAGGACGTGCCGCGCGTACGCAACGTCGTGACCGACGCCGGCGCCCAGGGCCCGGCAGCGTATGTCGATCTCGACCGCGATACCGCCGCACGACTGTCGATCACGGCGTCGTCCCTCGACGATGCGCTGTACAGCGCGTTCGGTCAGCGCATCGTCTCGACCATCTTCACCGAGACCAATCAATATCGCGTGATCCTCGAAGGCAAGCCCGGCCTGCTCAGCAATCCGCAAAATCTCGGCCTGTTGCATCTGCAAGGCAGCGGCGGTCCGACGCCACTGTCGGCGTTCGCCAGCGTGCGCGAGCAGATGGCACCGCTGCAGATCACGCACGTCGCGCAATTCCCGGCGGCGACCGTCGGCTTCGATACGGCCAGCGGCGTTTCGCTCGGCAGCGCGGTCGACGCGATCCGCGACACCGCCGTCAGGATCAAGCTGCCGGCCAGCGTCACGCTGAGCTTCCTTGGCGCCGCCAATGCGTATGAGGCCTCGCTCGCCAACGAGTTGTGGCTGATCCTCGCAGCGATCGTCTGCGTCTACATCGTGCTGGGCGTGCTGTACGAAAGCTTCGTTCATCCATTGACGATCCTGTCGACGCTGCCATCGGCCGGCGTCGGCGCACTGCTGGCGCTGATGATCACCGGCAACGATCTCGGCGTGATCGGCATCATCGGCATCATTCTGTTGATCGGCATCGTCAAGAAGAACGCGATCATGATGATCGACTTCGCGCTCGATGCGCAGCGTCACGAAGGCCTGTCGCCACGCGCCGCAATCCATCAGGCCGCGCTGCTGCGCTTCCGGCCGATCCTGATGACGACGCTCGCAGCGATGTTCGCCGCCGTGCCGCTGATGTTCGGTTTCGGTGAAGGTGCCGAGATCCGCCAGCCGCTCGGCATCGCGATCTTCGGTGGCCTGCTGCTGAGCCAACTGCTAACGCTGTTCACGACGCCGGTGATCTTCCTGATGTTCGAACGTCTCGCCGGTCGCGATGACGAGCAACCGGCCCGCGCGGTCGTCGAACCGGCATGAATCTGTCCGCGCCCTTCGTGCGACGTCCGATCGGCACCGTCCTGCTGACGGTCGGCATCGCGCTCGCCGGCGTCGCGGGCTTCTTTGCGTTGCCGGTCGCACCGTTGCCGGATGTCGATTTTCCGGTGATCTCGGTCAGCGCCAGTCTCGCCGGCGCCAGCCCGGAAACGATGGCGACCAGCGTTGCGACACCGCTCGAACGCCGGCTCGGCATCATTTCGGGCGTCAACGAGCTGACCTCGCGCAGTTCCAGTGGCTCGACGCGCGTGACGATGCAGTTCGATCTGAACCGCAACATCGACAGCGCCGCGCGCGAAGTGCAGGCCGCGATCAATGCCTCGCGCGCCGACTTGCCGGCGACGCTGCGCAGCAATCCGAGCTATCGCAAGGCCAATCCGTCCGCCGCGCCGATGATGGTGCTCGCGCTGAGTTCGGAGACCAAGACGCCGCAGCAGATCTTCGAAGCGGTCTCCAATCAGGTACAGCAGCGACTCGCGCAGGTCGACGGCGTCGGTGATGTCGAGATCGGCGGCGGTTCGCTGCCGGCCATCCGCGTTGACTTGATTCCGTTCCAGCTCAACCGCTATGGCATCAGCCTCGAAGACATTCGCGCGGCGATCGAAGCCACCAACGCCAATCGACCGAAAGGCGCGATGGAAGGCGATGGCAAGCACTATCAGATCTACACCGCGACCAGCGGTCGCAATCTCGACGACTACCAGCGACTGGTAATCGCGTGGCGCAACGGAGCGCCGATCCGGCTCGGTGATGTCGCCGAAATCACCGACGGGCCGCAGGATCTGCGCACGCTCGGCCTGTTCAACGGCTCGCCTGCGGTGATCGTGTTGTTGCGCAAGAAGCCGGGCGCGAACGTGATCGCGGCCGTCGATCAGATCCGCGCGCTGATTCCGGAACTTCAGGCTGAACTGCCAAGCGACGTGAAGCTGCGGGTCGCCACCGACAGCACCAACTCGATCCGCGCCTCACTGCTGGAAATCGAGATCACATTGTTGGTGTCGGTGCTGCTCGTCGTGCTGGTGGTCAGCGCATTCCTGCGCAATTTGCGCGCGACCGTGGTGCCGGCGATCGCCACCGTGGTGTCGCTGCTCGGCACGTTTGGCGTGATGTATGTCCTCGGCTTTTCGCTGAACAATCTGTCACTGATGGCGCTGACCATCGCCACTGGCTTTGTCGTCGACGATGCCATCGTCGTGCTCGAAAACACCAGCCGCCATCTCGAAGCCGGCATGAACCGCGTGCAGGCCGCGCTGCTCGGCGCGCGCGAAGTCGGCTTCACCGTGCTGGCGATCAGCCTGTCGCTGGTTGCCGTCTTCATTCCCTTGCTGTTTCTCGGCGGACAGGCCGGCCACCTGTTCCGCGAGTTCGCGGTGACGCTGTCGGCCGCGGTGATCATCTCGCTGCTCATTTCGCTGACCACCACGCCGATGCTGTGCGCGATGCTGTTGCGCAGTGGTGATGCCGCGAAGCCGCCTGGCCGCATCGCACGCGGGTTCGAGGCCGGCTTCGCGCGCGTGCTGAAGACCTATGAACGCAGCCTCGACTGGGCCTTGTCGGCACGCCTGCTGGTGCTGCTGTCGCTGGTCGTGATCGTCGTGCTCAATGTCTATCTGTTCATCGCCGTACCAAAAGGATTTTTCCCGCAACAGGATTCCGGCCGCATCATGGGCGGCCTGCGCGCCGACCAGAGCATTTCGTTCCAGGCGATGTCGACCAAGCTGACGGCGATCGTCGACACCATCCGCAAGGACCCGGCCGTCGATACCGTGATCGCATTCACCGGCGGCTCACGCGCCGGCAGCGGCTTTCTGATGGTGCAGCTCAAACCAAAGTCCGAACGCGACGTCGGCGGCCAGCAGGTGATCGCGCGGCTGCGCGCGCCGCTCGGTCTGATCAGCGGCGTCAATACGTTTCTGTCGCCGGTGCAGGACTTGCGCATGGGGGCGCGCCAGTCGAATGCCAACTACCAGTTCACGCTCAAGGGCGATGACATTGCCGAACTGAAGTCCTGGACGACCAAGCTGGCCGATGCCATGCAGCTGCAGCCACAACTCACCGACATCAGCACCGATCAGGAAGATCGCGGCGTCGAAATGTTCGTCACCATCGACCATGACGCGGCCGCACGCCATGGCATCAGTTCCAGGGACATCGACAACGCGCTGTACAACGCCTTTGGCCAGCGCACCGCTGCGACGATCTACGAAGAGCTCAACCAGTACAGCGTGATTCTCGGCGTGGCTCCGCGTTATGCGCAGAGCAGCGATGCGTTGAACGATGTCTACGTGCCGGCCAGGCTGGCGGCCACGGAAGGCACATCGTCATCGACAGGCTCGGCCAATCCGGCGCTGCGCGATCCGTCCACTGGCAGCGTCCTCAGCACCAGCGTGTCGCCGATGGTGCCGCTGTCGGCAATCGCACGTTTTGCCGAGCGCGCAACGCCCACGTCGATCAGTCATCAGGACGCCGCCCTGGCGACGACCATCTCGTTCAATGCGGCCGACGGTGTCGCGTTGTCCGACGCCGAGGCAGCCGTGCGTCAGGCCGAAGCCGATATCGCGATGCCGACCTCGATCGCAGGCAGCTTCGAAGGCACGGCGCGCGCGGCCAAGGACTCGCAGGGCCAGCAGCCGATGCTGATCGGCCTTGCGATCGTCGTCGTGTATCTGGTGCTCGGCGTGCTCTACGAAAGCTATGTTCATCCGCTGACGGTGCTGTCGACGCTGCCATCGGCCGGTGTC
>DATCXY010000240.1:0-2557 GCA_036570585.1 Solimonas sp.
CGGATCGTGACAAAGAATCAGTGCATCCGGTTGCGAACCGTGCAGCAGGCCGAGCGTCACACCCGCATAGGCGGGATGAAACAGCGAGCCCTGACCTTCGATGACATCCCAGTGCTCAGGCGCCGCATCCGGTGACAGGCATTCCGCTGCGCCGGCGCTGAAGTCGGCGACCACCGCATCCATCGGCAGGCCGGTGCCGGCGATCAGGATGCCGGTCTGGCCGGTCGCACGAAAATCGGCATCGATGCCACGTGCGCGCAGCGTGGTCGTCAATGCGAGCGCGGTGTACTTCTTGCCGAGCGCACAGTCGGTGCCGACGGTCAGCACGCGCTTGCCGCTGCGCTTGCGTCCGGTCGCGGTCGGCAGGCCCGGCGGCGGAACGCGCACGTCGATCAGGCGCACGCCGCGCTGCTGCGCGGCCGCAGCCAGGCCCGGCACCTCGGACAGCAATTGATGCATGCCGCTGACGACATCGAGACCGGCATCGACGGCTGCGCGCAGGATCGGAATCCAGTTCTCGGCAATCTGTCCGCCTTTGGGCGCGACGCCAATCACCAGCGATGCGGCGCCGGCGGTGGCGGCTTGTGCCGGGTTCATTTCCGTCAGACCCAGCGTGACCTTGCACGCCGGCATCCGCAGTTGTCCCAGGCAGGATTGCGACGCCCAGTCACGCAGGCCGAAGGCGGTCTTGGCGCGCTGGTCGTGATCGGCTTCGCCGAGAAACAGCAGGTACGGCCCGTGCAACTGGATGGTCGTGGCGTTGCGGGTATGGGAGACGGCGGAAGCGGTCATCGGAAAAATGGCTCTGGCGTTGTTGGATGCCATTACAACGACCCGCCCGGCTGCTGCCCATAGAGGGAATCACGGTAAAACCGATGCAACGGCCGAGCGGTGGTGGCCGCTTCCAAGTGAAACCACCGATGCAAGATCGCGGTATTCCTGCGAGATTGAACATGTCGAAAACCGACTGACGGAATACCGCGTGAAGATCTTTGCGACGACACTGGCATCCGAAACCAACACCTCGGCGATTGTCCCGACCGGCCGTATCGACTTCGAAGTGCAGGGTGTCTTTCGTGGCGACGGCGGCACCAAGGCGGCCAGCGGCATCGGCGTATTCCACGCCGAGTTGCAGCGCCTGGCGCGCGCCGACGGCCATCAGGTGGTCGAGAGCATCGCGGCGTATGCGCAACCCTCCGGCCCGACCTTGCGCAGCGTCTATGAGGACTTCCGGCGGAAAATCCTCAGCGATCTCGAGATGTCGCTGCCGGTCGACGCCGTGCAGCTCTATCTGCATGGCGCCATGGTTGCGCAGGCTTATGACGATTGCGAGGGTGATCTGATCGAACGCATACGCGGAATCGTCGGGCCACGCGTGCCGATCGGCGTCGAGCTGGATCTGCACTGTCATCTCACGGAACAGATGCGCAGCAATGCCGACCTCATCATCTGCTACAAGGAATATCCGCATACCGACGGCTTGGAACGTCTGCACGAGCTGTACCGGCTGACGATGCAGCAGGCCGCGGGGCGGATCAGGCCGGTGACGGCTGTGTGCGACTGCCGCATGGTCGGCCTATGGCACACCACGCGCGAGCCGATGATCTCGTTCATCCAGCGCATGAAATCCTGCGAGGGCCGCGATGGCGTCCTGTCGGTGTCGCTGGGCCACGGATTTCCGTGGGGAGATGTCGCCGACTGTGGCGCGAAGCTCTGGGTCGTCACCGACAACGACGCGGAAAAAGCGGCGGAACTCGCGCTGCAACTAGGGCGCGAATTCTGGAACATCCGCAACGAAAGCTACCGGCCGCCAGTGAGCGTTGCGGCGGCGATGGCGCACGTTGCCGCCAGCCATGGCGGGCCGATCGTGCTCGCCGACGTTGGCGACAACGCCGGCGGCGGTGCGATGAGCGACAGCAATTTCGTGTTGCAGGGCATGCTCGATGCCGGCATCGGCAACGCTGCCATCGGCTGTTACTGGGATCTCGGCGCGATCGCGCTGTGCAAAAGCGCGGGCGTCGGCGCGACGCTGGATCTGCGCATCGGCGGCAAGTGCGGACCATTGTCCGGCAAGCCGATCGATCTGCGCGTCACGGTGCGTGCGATCGTCGCGAATCACGCCCAGTCCGGACTGGGCGCGCGCCGCAACATGGGCACCGGCGTCTGGGTGCAGACCGACAAGGGAATCGATATCGCGCTCAGCGACGTGCGCACTCAGGTGCTGAGCCCGGATGTCTTCGAGGGCCTGGGCATCACGCTACGGAGCAAGAAGCTGATCGTCGTGAAGTCGGCGCATCACTTTCATGCTGCCTTCGCGCCAGTCGCCAGCGAAGTGCTGTACGTCGATGCGCCCGGCACCTGCCAGCAGAACTTTGCCGGGATTCCGTTCACGAAACGAAGCCTGCATTACTGGCCGCGGGTTGCCGACCCGTGGCAGGACCGATAACGACTTCAGGCCGACGCGGTAAACGGATCGGCTACGCGCGGCCAGTAGTTCAGGTCGCGAATCCGGTACGGCACATTGGCGTAGTCCTTGATCGTCGAGCCCGGCGTATTC
>DATCXY010000241.1:0-2426 GCA_036570585.1 Solimonas sp.
CAGTTGGTCGAACGGCCGCATCACCACCGATCTCAACAGCGTGCGTGCCAGCGGCGGATACCGTGATCTGGCTTCGCGCGACAGCCGGCCACCACCGCGCGCCAGCGATCGCGCGCTGCTTGGCGTCGGCTTCGGTGCCGCCGGCAGCGCCTCGCTCAGCTACACCCGCCTGCTCGCCGCGGACGACAGCCGCTTTCGTTACACGAGCGCGCAATACAGCTACTCGCCGCTGCCACTGGTTTCGGTCTATACCGGCTATTCGCACGACCTCGACCATAGCCGCAACGATCTGCTATTCGCCGGCCTGAGCTGGTCGTTCGGTGGCAATCTTTCAGCGGGGTTCGATGTGCAAGACCACGACGGCCAGCTGCGCGGCGGCGCCAGTCTCGTGCGGCCGCTGTCGCCGGACGGCGGCTATGGCTGGAATCTGCGCGCGCAACACGACGCCGACAGCGACGCCGCACAGGGCGAGATCGCGTGGCGCGCTGATTGGGGCCAGCTCAATACCGGCGTGCGCCAGCTCGACAGCAACACCCAGGTCTACGGGTCCGTCGAAGGCAGTCTGGTATTCGTCGACCACGATCTGTTCGTATCACGCCGCATCGATCAGTCGTTCGCACTGATCAGTACCGATGGCATCGCCGACGTGCCGGTCTCGCTCGAAAATCGGCCGATCGGTCGCACCGATGCACGTGGCCATTACCTGCTGACCGGCCTCAATGCCTGGCAGACCAATCGTGTGACGATCGATACCCTCGATCTGCCGGCGCAAGTGCAAGCTGATGCCGTCAGCATCAATGCCGTGCCCGCCGCACAGCGGGCGGTGCTGGTCGATTTCAAACTGCGCAGCGTGCGCGCGGCGCTGATCGTGTTGCGCGATGCTGCGGGCAAACCGCTGCCGCTCGGCAGCCGCGTGCATTACGGCAAAAGCGCAGACGCGATGGTCGGCTACGATGGCGAGGTCTATCTGGAGGATCTGGCGGTGCATAACCTGCTCACCGTGACGACGCCCGAAGGCGATTCGTGCCACACAAGCTTTCAACTGGCGTCGCACAGCACGGGGCTGCCGGTGATGGAACTGCCATGTCGTTGATCCGCGCCACGCAAACCGTCGCATCGTGCCTGCTGCTGCTCGCCGGGCTGTCGCCTTCGTACGCCGCTTCGACAAGTTGCAGTGCATCGTTATCTGATCAGAGCTTTGGCGCAGTCGATCCATTCGGCGGTGCCGTCACCACCAGTGCGACGCTCAACTACAGCTGCACATACAGTTGCAGCGGCCTGCTGGATTGCCTGGTTGGCGGCCTGTCGGCGGACTACGTCGGCATGTGCTTCAACGTCGAGAGTGGTGTGCAGGGCGGCGGCAATTGCAATCCGCGGCAGATGCTGAGTGGCAGCAACGCGATGCAGTTCCAGATTTACAAGGATGCGAGCTACGTCAACAGTTGGGGCTCGGATTCAGGCTGCGGCGGCACCAATGTGCAGGTCAACCTGAACTTCGCGCTGTTCGGCAACAACACGAGTTCGTCGGGCAGCCTCCCGGTTTATGGCCGCGTGCCGGGCAGCCAGACTGCGCTGATTCCGGGCAGCTACAGCAATGCATTCACCGGCGCATCAACCAAGCTTTCATACCAATCCACCACCGCGCTTCTCGGTCTGGGCACCTATCCAGCCTGCGGCACTGCGAACAAGGGCAGCTTCCCGTTCACCGCAAACGCCAGTGTCGCCAAGCAATGCACCGTCAGCGCAACCGATATCGACTTCGGCTCGCGCGGACCCTTGACGTCCGCCGTGACCGCGAGCTCGACGATTACGGCAAAGTGCACCAGCACCACCGCCTATCAGATCGGCCTCGACAATGGCAGCAATGCCAGCGGCAACACACGGCGCATGCGTCGCGCGAGCAGCAGCAGCTATATCAGCTATGAGCTCTACAGCAACACCGGTCGCACATTGCGCTGGGGCAATACCCTGAACGTCGATCGCGTCAGCGCCACCGGCGCCGGCACGGCACAGATGTTCACCGTATACGGTCAGGTGCCGGCACAGACCACGCCCGCAGCCGGCACTTATGCCGATACCGTCAATGTCACCGTGACGTACTGAAGCCGCACATCGCAATCTTCCCTTGCAGATGCAGTGCAAGCCACGACAAAAGGAGCGGGCGACCCAACCGTGATTCGCGGCTTGCGCCGCTCCTACCGGCTGCGGACCGATAAGATGGCGCGGTCTGCTGCGCTGCGCGCCGGCGGACTCCCCCCGGCAAATACAAGGAAACCAACATGACACAGTCTCTCTACGACATCCCGGTCAAGCGCATCGATGGCAGTGACGCCAACCTCGCTCCGTTCAAGGGCAAGGTGCTGCTGGTCGTCAACGTGGCGTCGAAGTGCGGTCTGACGCCGCAGTACGAAGGGCTGGAAAAGCTG
>DATCXY010000242.1:0-10643 GCA_036570585.1 Solimonas sp.
AGCCGATGCGATCAAAGCCAGCGCCGCGCTGCCGCAAGTGCGTTCGTTCCAGTTGCCGAGCGACTGAGCACACCGGCTTACCTAGTGCGGCGTGCCCGCAGGCGTGGACGCCGGCAAGCTCAGCGTGGTGTCGAGCTTCAGTGTCGTGCGTGCGTTCGGTGATGGCGCATCGGCGCGGCGCACGTCGAAACCCCGCAACCGCAATGCCGTCACCAGGCCGTCCGGACCGACCAGATGCGCGGCGCCGACGATGATCATTTGCGCGGTCGGCAACTTCAGCCGCGCTGCGAGCACCGGCAGCCACGCCCGATTGCGCGCCGCCAGCAGGTGCTCATACAACGACGGATAACGATGTTTCATGTCGACGTCGAGCCGCTGGAGATATGCGGTGTCGCCCGCCTTCCACGCACTCAGCAATGCCGCCGGCTGCTGCTGCGGATCATTGTCCTCGTCGAGAATCGAAGCCAGAAAGCGGCGTCCGAGCTCCGGCGTCATGTCGGTGAAGAGCCGCATGTGTTCGGTCGGAGCTTCTAGCCATGCGACGGACTTGTTGTCGTTCACCGCCATCGCATAGAAATACTGATCGAGTCCGGACGCGGCATCGAAGCCTTGCCGCTGGAAGCTGAAGATCTCCAGCGTCATCGCGCAGAACCAGGCCGCGTACGGATCGCAGACGCTGTCGGACAGGCCGTCGCCGCGTGCGCGCGCTTGCACGCGTGCGTACATCGCCGGCGAAATCTCGTCGCGCAGCCCCTTCTTGCCACGCGCGGCCGCGAGCACGTCGCGCTGCATCGCCGGCGCATCGAGCGCGCCGAGATCGCTTTCGAACACCAGGGTATCGGCACTGCCGTAGGCCTTGTCGAGGGCGGCCGGCAAAGGCTGCACGGATTCCGGCAACAGATGCACGGAGCCGAGCAGGTAGTGCGTCACCGGGCCGACCGTGATTTTCCAGAGAAACGGCGCAGGCGATGCAGTTGCGGCGTCGGCGGTGGCCGCTGGCGGCGCGCTGGGCGCCGGCGTCGCCGGCACTGCCGATTGGGCGAATGCGTTGCCGCAGCAGCCGAGCAACAACAGCAGCGGCGCGAAACGCGTCATGCCGAGGCCACGCCGCTGTCCGGCATCAGCCAGTTGCTGGCGAGCGGTGCGTCGCCGCCAAGGCTGGCAAAATCGAACAGCTTCGGATCTGCGAGCTGCGACGGTGCGACATTGGTCAGCGACGCAAACACCTGTTCGATACGTGCCGGGTGTTCCTTCTCCCAAGCGTCCATCATCCGCCGCACCTGCTTGCGCTGCAGCTGTTCCTGCGAGCCGCAGAGATTGCACGGAATGATCGGGAACGCCTTGAGCCGCGCGTATTCGGCGATATCACGCTCGCGGCAGTACGCGAGTGGCCGGATCACGACGTTGCGACCGTCGTCGGACTGCAGCTTCGGCGGCATCGCCGACAGCTTGCCGCCGTGGAACAGATTGAGAAAGAAGGTCGCGACGATGTCGTCCTTGTGATGGCCGAGCGCGATCTTGGTGAACCCGTTTTCGGCGGCATAGGTGTACAGCGCGCCGCGCCGCATCCGCGAACACAGCGAACACATCGTCTTGCCTTCCGGAATCACGCGCTTGACGACCGAATAGGTGTCCTGCTCGATGATGTGGAACGGCGCGGCTATCGATTTCAGATATTCGGGCAGCACATGCTCGGGGAAATCCGGCTGTTTCTGGTCGAGATTGACGGCGACCAGTTCGAACTTCACCGGCGCCTTGGCCTGCAGCTGCACGAGCATGTCGAGCATGGTGTAACTGTCCTTGCCGCCGGACAGTGCGACCATCACCTTGTCGCCGTCGCGGATCATGTTGTAGTCCATGATCGCCTGGCCGACCTGGCGGCGCAGACGTTTGGCAAGCTTGTTCTGATCGCGGCGGCCTTCCGGCAACGCGAACTGGACAGGGACTTCGGCGACAACGGCGGACATCACGCAACCCGGTGGTGAAAAACTGGCCGGCATTGTCGCATGCTCGGCCTTGCGCTGACGGGCCGGGCCACCGCCGATCCTGCGCGGCGCACCGGCGCGTGATGGTCAGACCGGGTTCATCGAATCCCGGCTAAAAAGCTCGCGGTCCGCTTGCCGGCCGCCCCTCATGATCACCACAGGACGTTGCGACGCATGCTCAGCCGCCGCCGTTTCATCGCTGCATCGACTTCCGCCGTGGCGCTCGCCGCGCTTGGCCTGCCGCCCTCGGTTCTGGCCGCCGATGGCCTGAAGCTGGCGAAGGCACAGCCGTTTTCGCATGACGCGTTGATTGCGCAGGCGCGTGCCCTGGCCGCCAGGCCGTACATCGCGCCGCCGGTGCTGTCGCGCGCCGTGCTCGAACGAATCGACTACGAAGCGCACGGCAAGATCAAATTCAAGATCGACGACGCGCTGTTCGTCGACGGACCCGGTGCGTATCCGGTGACGTTCTTTCACCTCGGCCGCTACTTCCAGGTGCCGGTGCACATGCATGTGCTCGACACGGCCGGCCACAGCGCCCGACAGATCGTCTACGACGCGGCGTATTTCGACATGCCGGCCGACAGCCCGGCGCACGAGCTGCCGAAAGGCGCGGGCTTCGCTGGTTTCCGCTTCCAGGAAAGCCGCTACGGCGACCAGCAGCAGTTTCCGTGGCAGAAGGACGACTGGGTCGCATTTCTCGGCGCGTCGTACTTCCGCGCGATCGGCGCATTGGCGCAATACGGCCTGTCGGCGCGCGGCATCGCGATCGACATCGCGCAGCCGGACCGGCCCGAGGAATTTCCATCATTCACGAACTTCTGGTTCGCCCCATCGGCCGGGGGCAGCGATCGCGTGACGGTCCATGCCCTGCTCGATGGGCCGAGCCTGGCCGGCGTGTTCCGCTTCGACATGCAGCGCGCCAGCGGCGTGGTGATGGACATCGACTGCTCGCTGTTCCTGCGCCGCGATGTCGCGCGGCTCGGCATCGCGCCGGCAACGTCGATGTTCTGGTTTTCCGAAACCCTCAAGCAGACCGCCGTCGACTGGCGCCCGGAAGTCCACGACTCCGACGGTCTGGCAATGTGGAATGGTGACGGCGAACGCATTTGGCGGCCGCTCAACAATCCGCCACGAACAATGGCCTCGGCGTTCAGCGACAAGGCGCCAAAAGGCTTCGGGCTGCTGCAACGCGACCGCGTGTTCGATCACTACCAGGACGGCGTCAACTACGATCGCCGGCCCAGTCTGTGGATCGAACCGCTGGGCGATTGGGGCGACGGCAGCGTGCAGCTGATCGAGATCCCGACCGACGACGAGACCAACGACAACATCGTCGCCATGTGGGTGCCGAAGGCGCCGGCCAGGGCCGGCAACGAATATCAGCTCAAATACCGCCTGCACTGGCTCGCCGACGAACCGTACCCGACGCCGCTGGCGCGCTGCGTCGCGACCCGGCTCGGCCGTGGCGGCGAACCCGGCAAGAAGCGCCCGGTCGGCGTGCGCAAGTTCATTGTCGAATTCAAGGGCGCGCCGCTTGAAAAGCTCGCCTACGGCGTCAAACCGGAAGCGGTGCTGACGAGTTCACGCGGCACGTTCTCGTATGTCTTCACCGAGGCCGTACCGGACGGCGTGGCCGGACATTGGCGCGCGCAGTTCGATCTCACGGTCGACGGCCACGAGCCGGTCGACTTGCGTTTGTACCTGAAGCACGGCAATCAGACGCTCTCGGAAACCTGGCTGTACCAGTACCATCCGCTCGCCTGACGGTACCCTGCGGCACGTCAGTGCTCTTCGGAAATGACTTCGGTGCCGGCCGCCTCGGCGCTGCGGACAAAGGTGCGTTCGCGGTAGAAGATCGCCACCAGAATGAACAGCAGCGCGCCGCCGGTCATTACCGCGGTGAAGAACAGGAAGTACATCGGCCCGACCAGCGCGTAGGTCGAGACCTCGGCTGACGCGGCGTTGAACTGACCGTCGCTGGCCATCGGCTGACGATGGATCGCGTCCATCAGCCGCACGCGGCTGGCGGCGGCATCAACCTCGGCGACCATGAACGTGCCGGCCAGCGGCTGCGTCTTGTCATCGATCGTCACGGTCACGCCGTTGTCGCCGGCAAAGTCGATCTTCTGGCCGACCACCATCTTGCCGGCGTCGGCCAGCGACACCCAGGTCTGCGCGCCGGTCTCGGCGGCGCTGGCCTGCAGCGGCTCGACCATTACGCTATTGACGACTGCCGTAAACAGATTGCCGACGCTGGTCGACAGCAGGAACAGCGCCATGATGAAGCTCTTCATGCGCAGCGGCGCCTGCTTGTAGCTGAACTCCAGCGCGGTGATCGACACCAGCACTTCGGATGCGGTGAGGATCGCGTACGCAAGAATCTGCCACCAGATGCTGACGACGTGACCAGCCTGGATGCGCGACTCGATCCACGCGATCAGCACGAACGACGACGCGCAGACGAACAGGCCGGCGGCAATCTTGCGCAGCGGCGTGACGGCGACGAAGCGACCGACGAACGGATAGATGCCGTAGCTGAACACTGGCACCAGCATCAGGATGAACAGCGCGTTGACCGACTGGATCTGCGCCGGCAACACGTCGAACGAGAACAGCCCGAAGATGCTGATGTGCTTGTCCATCAGATCCGACTGCGCCTGCAACACCCAGGTCTGGCCGTTGGACTGCTCCCACAGCGACCAGAAGAACGCCACGAACAGGTAGATCAGCAGCAACCGCGCAATGATCGACAGGCCTTCCTTCGAGAACACATCCTTGAGCCAGGCCTTGCCGGCCGGCGGCACCACCGCAAACTTCTTGCGGCCGAGCCAGAACACCAGTGTTGCAACCGCCATCATCACGCCCGGCAGACCGAATGCGAACTTCGGCCCGTAGTGCGGCAGCAGCCACGGGCAGGCGATGATCGAGATCAGCGAACCGGCATTGATCGACAGATAGAACCACGAGAATGCGCGCTCGATCATGTGCTGGTTGCTGGCGGTGAACTGGTCACCGACATTGGTCGACACGCAGGGCTTGATGCCGCCGGTGCCGAACGCAATCAGGCCGAGCCCCAGCGCGATGCCGATGCCGGCATCGCTCAGCGCCAACATCGCGCAGCCGATCACGTAGACGCTGGAGAAAATCATGATCGTCCTGAACTTGCCGAGAAACACATCGGAGACGATTGCACCAACCAGCGGGAAGAAGTACGCGGCGGACTTGAACAGCGACTGCCAGCTCGTCGCCTGCGCGTCGCCGAAATGCAGGAAGTTGACCAGATAAACCGACAGGATCGCGTTGATGCCGTAGTAGCAGAAGCGCTCGGCGAATTCGTTGGCGACGATGTACGGAATGCCGGCCGGCATGCGGCTCTGGTCTTTGGTAGTCATGGAATTCGGGATTGGCGTGGTCAGGAAATGCCGCAGTCTAGGGATTCATGGCGGGCAGGCGCCTGAGTATTTCTCCGTCGTCGAGCCCGCTGATCTCGAACAGTTTCTCGCTGTGCGTATCACCGCGCAGCAGCACGACCGCCGACTTCGGCAGCTGCAGCGTCGCAGCCAACAATTTCTGAACCGCGGCATTGGCCTTGCCGTGTTCCGGCGCCGCCGTCACCGCGAGCTTGAGGCGACTCCCCTGCCAGCCGAGCACGGCATTGCGCGAGGCCTTCGGGCTGACCTTGACGACGAGTTTCATGGCTCCGACATGTTCGCAAATTCGGCGAATGGCGCACGCTCGGCGACACAGCCGCGCCGCATGGTGATCCTTGCTCGTGATCGCGAAGCTGCGCTCTCAACCTGCGAGCAGTCCGCCGATCATCGCGCCGACCACCAGGGCCGCGACCTGCATTCCCGCCAGCGTCAATCCGCCCATGCCGGCGACCACTCCAATCAGCGGCATGCAGCTCAGCAGTGTCGCGAGAAAGAACAACAGGATGCCCATCAGCAAACCCGGCAGCAGCGACGCAAGAAATGCCGCGGTGAAACCGCTGGCGACGCGTCCGCCGATGATGCCGGCAACCAGCGTTCCAATACCAGGAATCCAACTCAGCAACACACTGAGCATCAGCATCACCGACATCCCGGCTGCGATGTCGCCACGCGGCGAAATTCTTGTCATGCCCGCCCCCAACCGTTTGTCCACGAGTCTTTTGACCCGATTCCGGTGACCGAATCGCTCCTTCGCAGTTCAGCCGCTGCAGCCCCCCGCAGCGAAACTCCGCATGCACGATCCGCCGTGCGCGTCCCCCGTCAGGCGAATCTTCGGCCAGAACGCGTGTTCACCACAATCCGAAATGGCTTACACAGATGGGGCGAAGTCTGACGCGTGAGAGAACGCGGCATCACCGCGTTTGGCAGCCAGCAAGAATGCGTCTGCTACCATATCGCGCTCATTTTTCAGCTCCCCCGAAGACCTATGGAAATCGCAGACCAACGCGTCGTTTCGATGCACTACACGCTGACCAACGCGCAGGGCGACGTTATCGACAGCTCGCAAGGCAACGAGCCCCTCGTCTATCTGCATGGTGGCGGCAACATCATCCCCGGCCTCGAAAAGGCGCTGCTCGGCAAGAAAACCGGCGACAAGCTGGCCGTCAAGGTCGAGCCGTCCGAAGGCTACGGCGAACGCAATGACGCGCTGATCCAGCAGGTGCCACGTCGCGCGTTTCAGGGCATCAAGGACATCGAGCCCGGCATGAGCTTCCAGGCTCAGGGTCCGCAGGGTCCGATGCGCGTGACGGTGACGCGCGTCGCCGGCGACATGGTCACCGTGGACGGCAACCATCCACTTGCCGGCGAGAATCTGAACTTCGACGTCGAGATCACCGACGTACGCGCCGCGACTGCCGAAGAGATGGAGCATGGACACGTGCATGGCGCTGGTGGCCATCATCACTGAGTGAAGCGCTCAAAATGGCCGCGCTGTCAGCGCTCGGCGCATAGCCGGCCCTGACGCCTGCCGACGACGGGGCGGCGGCGCATCGCGCCGCTGCCCGCTTCGCTTTACTGGGTCGCAAGCTTGGCGAACTGGTAATCCCAATCGTTGCGCTGATTCAGCAGGCGCAGGTCCTGCCACAGCACATAGGGCCGCGAATGCAAGGCGCGGCCGACCTCGCTGACCGCCAGATCGAGGCTGCTGGCAATTCGTAGTGCGCCGCTGATCACTTCCGAACGTCCGCTCTTCTCATGGCCAACCTGAGGCCATTGGCGGCGGAACTGCGCGCGATAAGCAGCTGCGTCCTGGGGCTCGAACTCGAGCTGATACAGGCGGTCGTTGAAGAATTGCAGCTGCAGCGTGCCGCTTTGTCCCAGATGGCGATAGTCATCGACGGTCATGATGTCGAGATCGCTCGGCGGAACACCATGCGGGACGCGCGCATGCCGCGATGCCAGTTGCGGTTCGTAGTGCGCCCTCTCGAGGGTGTCGCGAATTTCATCGATGCTCGCATAGCTGCGAAACGGCGCGAAGAACGTCAGCCGCTGCGCCGCCGGTGGCCGTGCGGTATAGGCCTCCAGCACGTGTTCGGGCGTGATCGATTCTTCCTCGACGATTTCGAGCGGCTGCGGCTTGGCCGCTTCGGGCCTAGCAACTGATGCCGGCGGTGCCAATGCGACGGCAGTACCGGCTTCCGCACCGACTGCAGGAGGCGTCTCGGCCGGAGCGACGGCGGCGGTAGCCACCACCGGGTCCGCGGCCGGAGTTGCGGCATCGACGACGCTGACGGGTTCCGGCGCGGCAGTTCCGGCCTGGGCCAAGGTCGCCACCGGCCAGAATGCCGACAGCAGTTTGGCGATCAGCAACAGCAATACGACCGCCGCCAGCCAGCGCAGCGGGCGCCAGCGCTTCCACCAGTCGGGCGGCTCGTTCGGCATACCGGCGAGCAGATTCATGCGCAGCCCTCGGCGCATCCAGGTATCGTCGCGGCCATCGATTCATCCGTGAAGAGAAGTGCGCGCCGAGCATAGCGAAGCGCGCCGTCGCGCACTACAAGGACGTCCTCAGTCTTCCGGCTCGTAGCCCAGATTCGGTGCCAGCCACTTCTCGGCCTGCGCCTGCGTCCAGCCCTTGCGCCGCGCATAGTCAGCGACCTGGTCCTTGTTGACCCGGCCGACGACGAAGTACTGCGACTGCGGATGCGCGTAGTACCAACCCGACACGGCGGCGCCGGGCCACATCGCCATGCTTTCGGTCAGCTTGATATCCGCGTTGTGCTCGACGTCTAGCAACTGCCAGATCGTCTGCTTCTCGGTGTGCTCGGGACAGGCCGCATAGCCGGGCGCCGGGCGAATGCCGCCGGTGCTGCCGATGTACTTCTCGGCGATCAGCTCGTCGTTGTTCAGGCGCTCGTCGGCCGCGTAGCCCCAGAACTCCTTGCGCACGCGCTGATGCAGGCGCTCGGCGAAGGCCTCGGCAAGGCGGTCGGCCAACGCTTCGAGAATGATCGCGCTGTAGTCGTCGTTGGCCTTGCGAAATGCCGCGATGCGTTCGGCCGCGCCGATGCCGGTGGTCACCGCGAACGCACCAACATAATCATGCAGCCCGCTGGACGCCGGCGCGACGAAGTCGGCGAGGCAGCGGTGCGGCACACCGGCGCGATGCTCGCTCTGCTGGCGGATGTTGTGCAGACGCGTGATTTCGTGCGCGTAGGTCTCGTCGCTGTAGACGGCAACGTCGTCTTCATCGACCTGACGCGCCGGAAACAAACCGAACACACCGTTCGCGGTCAGCCATTTCTCCTTGATGACGAGGTCGAGCATCGCCTGCGTCTCGTCCCAGAGCTTGCGCGCGGCCTCCGATGTGGCCGGGTTGTTGAGCAGGTCCGGAAAACGACCTTTCATTTCCCAGGCGATGAAGTACGGCTGCCAGTCGATGTATTCGCGCAACTCGGCGAGCGGATAGTCGCGCAGCGTCTTCACGAATTGCGTCGCGGCGTGATGCCGGTGATCGCAGTCCGGCGTGTTGCAGACATCCTTGGCCTGCTGCAACAGCAGGCGTGGACGCGGCGGTCGGTAGCCGGCCCAGTCGATCGGTGTGCGATTGGCGCGCGCCTCGTCGAGCGTGACAAATTTTTCCTGGCGATCCTTGTTGGCGTGGCGCTCGCGGATTTCTTCGTAATCCTTGTTGGTCGTCGCCAGGAGCTTCGGTTTCTGCTCGGGCGACAGCAGTGCCGCGGCGACCGGCACCGAGCGCGACGCGTCCTTCACCCAGATCACCGGACCGTGGTACGCACGGTCGATCTTCACCGCGGTGTGCGCGCGTGACGTCGTCGCGCCGCCGATCAGCAGCGGCAGTTCGAAGCCCTGACGCTCCATTTCCTTGGCCACCGTCACCATCTCGTCCAGCGATGGCGTGATCA
Source organism: Solimonas sp. (assembly GCA_036570585.1). Classification (GTDB taxonomy): domain Bacteria; phylum Pseudomonadota; class Gammaproteobacteria; order Nevskiales; family Nevskiaceae; genus Solimonas. Next base: position 9,346 of record DATCXY010000242.1, read on the forward strand.
GGCCGGACAGGCCGATGATGTCGGCCTTGTGTTCGCGCGCGGCGTCGAGAATCTTCTGCGGCGGCACCATCACGCCGAGATCGACGACATCGTAGTTGTTGCACTGGAGCACGACGCCGACGATGTTCTTGCCAATGTCGTGGACGTCGCCCTTGACCGTCGCCACGACGATCTTGCCCTTGGCCCGCTCGGCGTCACCGGGCTTTTTCTCGGCTTCGATGAACGGGATCAGGTGCGCGACCGCCTTCTTCATCACGCGTGCGGATTTCACCACCTGCGGCAGAAACATCTTGCCGGCGCCGAACAGATCGCCGACCACGTTCATGCCCTCCATCAGCGGACCTTCGATCACCTCGATCGGTCGCTTGCCTTCGGCGGCGAGTTGCACGCGCAATTCTTCGGCGTCGGCCTCCGCAAACGCGTCGATGCCTTTGACCAGTGCGTAGGTGATGCGCTCACGCACCGGCTTGTCGCGCCATGCGAGTTCGTCACCGGTCTTCTTTTCACCCGCGGTCGCGCGATACCGTTCGGCGATTTCAAGCAGGCGCTCAGTACCCTCGGCGCCGTCCGGCCTGCGATTGAGAATCACGTCCTCGATGCGCTCACGCAATTCGGCATCGATGTCCTCGTATACCGGCAGCACGCCGGCGTTGACGATGCCCATGTCCATGCCGGCCTTGATGGCGTGGTAGAGAAACACCGAATGGATCGCCTCGCGAACGAAATTGTTGCCGCGGAACGAGAACGATACGTTCGATACGCCGCCGGAAATCTTCACGTGCGGCAGGTTCTGCTTGATCCAGCGCGTCGCCTCGATGAAGTCGACGCCGTAGTTGTTGTGTTCCTCGATGCCGGTCGCGACCGCGAAGATGTTCGGATCGAAAATGATGTCTTCGGCCGGAAAGCCGACCTGTTCGACGAGGATTTTGTACGCGCGCGCGCAGATATCCTTGCGACGCTGCAGATTGTCGGCCTGGCCTTGCTCGTCGAACGCCATCACCACCGCGGCGGCGCCGTACTGCATGCACAGCTTCGCCTGCTCGATGAATTTTTCCTCGCCTTCTTTCATCGAGATCGAGTTGACGATCGGCTTGCCCTGCACGCATTTCAGGCCGGCTTCGATCACCTCCCACTTCGACGAATCGATCATGATCGGCACGCGCGAAATATCCGGCTCCGACGCGATCAGGTTGAGGAAGGTGCGCATCGCGACCACGCCGTCGAGCATGCCCTCGTCCATGTTGACATCGATCACCTGTGCGCCGGCCTCGACCTGCTGGCGCGCGATCGCCAGGCCC
>DATCXY010000243.1:0-1999 GCA_036570585.1 Solimonas sp.
GCGCACCGAAGAACAGCACGGTCATCGCCCAGGCCTGCAGATTCTCGTTGGCAACCGACCAGACGCCCTTGTTCTGGCGTGCGAGGCGCTTGCGTTCGAGTTCCCACGCCGACTTCACGCTGCCGATCATCGAGCGCGGCAGGAATTCGTAGAAATGCTCGCCGAAGCGCGATGTCGCCGGATCTTCGGGCGTCGCGACGCGCACGTGGTGGCCGCGGTTGTGTTCGACGAAAAAGTGTCCATACGCGACCGGCGCGAGCGCGATCTTGGCCAGCCAGCGTTCGGCGGTGTCGGTCTTGTGGCCGAGCTCGTGCGCGGTGTTGATCGACACGCCGCTGACCATCGCCACCGAAATCGTCAAGCCGATGATCTCGTGCCAGGCGAGGGTGCCCTGCGCGAACATCCAGGCGCCGAACGCGACGCTGGCGTACTCCATCGGCACCGCCAGATAGACGGCCCAGCGGTAGTAGCGCTCGCGTTCCAGTGTCGGCACGCGTGCTTCCGGCGGATTGTTCTCGTCGGTGCCGATCAACCAGTCGAACAGCGGAATGACGCCGTAGACGAAGATCGGCGCCAGCCACCAACTGATCGCCCAGCCGGTCAGCGCGTACAGGCCCCAGCCGATCAATGGCAATGCAATCACCGCCGCACCCAGTGGCCAGAGGTAGCGTTTGCTGTCACGCCATTCCGGCGCCAGAGATGCACTTGTTGTCATCGTCGATTCTCCATCCCGCATAAGGCCGTGCACGCCGCACGACCGATTCGCTGCATGTGCGGAAGAAATTATCCGATCGTTTAATTAATGTCAAATCCCGAACTGAAGCGTTGCAGCAGCCAAAAAAAAGGACCAGCTCGGAGCTGGTCCTCAGTAACCCGGAAGGTTGGGGAATCCGGGTTGGGGGAATTGGTGGCCCGTGACGCGATCACTGACCACACCTGCAGAGTAGTCGTCATCGCCGCCGGGCGACGATGACGCGTGATGCGTGGTGGGGCCTGTCGGATGAACGGCTTGCCAATCCGCTTATCCGCATAAAGAGATATACTTTTCTTCCCGCTTCGCTGCCGCAAACATCGCCATGTCGCCTCGTCCTGCTCCGTCCATCGCCCGCCTCGATACCGAACTTCGTCGTCGCATTCTGGTGCTCGATGGCGCGATGGGAACGATGATCCAGGGCTACAAGCTCGAAGAGATGCATTATCGTGGTGAGCGCTTCGCCGACTGGGCGCGCGATCTGAAAGGCAACAACGATCTGCTGGTATTGACGCAGCCGGACATCATCCGCGAGATCCACGCCAAGTATCTGGCGGCCGGCGCCGATCTGATCGAAACCAATACCTTCAACGCGCAGAAGATCTCGCTTGCCGATTACGGCATGGAGACGCTGGCCTACGAGATGAACCTCGCCGCGGCGAAGCTCGCACGCGAGGCCGCCGACGCGGCGTCGACGCCGGACAAGCCCCGCTTTGTTGCCGGCGCGCTCGGGCCGACCAACCGCACCGCGAGCATCTCGCCCGACGTCAACGATCCGGGCAAGCGCAACGTCAGCTACGAAGAGCTGGTCGAAGCCTATGTCGAGCAGGGCCACGGCCTGTTCGACGGCGGCGTCGACCTGCTGCTGATCGAGACGATCTTCGACACGCTCAACGCCAAGGCGGCGATTTTCGCGTGCGAGCAATTGTTCATCGAAACCGGCGTGCGCCTGCCGGTGATCATCTCCGGCACGATCACCGACGCGTCCGGCCGTACGCTGTCAGGGCAGGTCGCCGAAGCGTTCTGGAATTCGGTGCGTCATGCGCGGCCGCTGGCGATCGGGCTGAACTGTGCGCTCGGCGGCAAGGACATGCGCCCGTATATCGCCGAGCTGTCGAAGCTCGCCGACACCTTCATCTCCTGCTATCCGAATGCCGGCCTGCCGAACGCGTTCGGCGAATACGATGAGCTGCCGCAGGACACCGCTCTGATCGTCGGCGAGTTCGCCGAGTCCGGCCTCGTCAACAT
>DATCXY010000244.1:0-2337 GCA_036570585.1 Solimonas sp.
GCCGCCCCTCGATACGAGCGCGACGCGATCTCTCGGGGTGAACGGGGGAGAGAAGGCTCCGGCCCAAGCTCAAGCTACTCAATGTGCGAGCCACGCCTACTGCCCGCGTGGCTTCGCCCGGCGGCTCGGGGATGCGCTCAGTGGATCTTCCGGCCATGGGTGTCTTGGATAACGACCCCGCAGATCTTTGCGGACATCGGCGTAGCTGCTCGTCCAGAAGCCGCCCAGATCTTGAGTCACGGCGATGGGTCTTTGTGCCGGTGACAGCAGATGCACGATGACCTTGGTCCGCCCACCGTTGACGCATGGCGTTTGCAGGCACCCAAACATTTCCTGAAGCTTGACCGCCAACGTCGGCGCGTCGGGCGGCTGATAGTCGAGCCGGATTCGCGAGCCGGTCGGGACTTCGAGATGCGAGGGCGCGAGCTGGTTGAGACGCTGTTGTTGCTCGTAGTCGAGTTGGCTGTTCAGAAGTGCAGTCAGATCCAGCCGCGTGAGATGTTCGAGCCGCGTGATGCCGGACAGATGTGGTGCCAGCCAGCTATCCAGGTCCTGGCTGAGGCCCGCATCGCTGACATCTGGCCACGCTTCTTCCGTACGCCAGATCCGTAAGGACTCGATCCGTGCCTGCAGCTGTCTTGCGCTGTCCGTCCAAGGCAGAACATGCAGGCCCAACGAGCGGATTCCGGCGAGCATCGCGGTGACGACCAGCGCGCCGGCATCATCGAGTCGCAGCGGCTTGCGATCGAGCACGATCGCGCCGAGGCGGCGCTGCTGTTCGGCGATGACGAACTGATCCTTGTCGCTCCATTGCACGACGTTCTGCCAATTCAGTCGCTCTGCCTGATCTCGCAGCACATCCTCATTGGCGAGTGACACGGCGCTGCGAATGCGTCGCGGTGGGCCCGGGTCCCAATGTGCGATCGCCAGCCACTGTGATGCAGCTGCAGGATCGCGTTCATGAAGCCGGGCCTCGACGCCGTCTGCGCACAGAAACGCAGCCTCGTGTGTGCCGCGCGCACCGTCGCGCCGTAACGCGACACGCTCCGGATACGCCCAGGCCACGCAGCGCGCAATGTCTGCATCGCTGATCGATGCGGGCCGAGCACTGCCAGCGATGTCGGCTGCGCGCTGGAACTGCCGTGCCGATTCAGCGGCGCGGCGGCTCTGCGCGATATCGCCGCGGCCATCGATGAGCGTCCGGACAACTTCGGCGAGATCGGTCCGCCCTGACATGTCGCGCGTATCGAGTGCGGCGGCAGTCCATGTCGCGAGCAAGCCGATACCCGCGCGCTTCGCAGTCAGCAGCATGTGCGCGAGACGTGGCGCTGTCGGCAGCCGGATCAAGTCGTGGCCATGGGCCGTAATGCGCTGTTCGGCATCGACGGCGCCAATTTCATGAAGTCGATCCAGCGCGTAGCGCCAGTGCGAATCAGTGGGCTGATCCATGAAATGCAGGGTTTGCGGATCGCGCACCCCCCACGCGAGCAATTCCAGCGCAAAGCGAGTGAGATCGACCGATCTGATTTCCGGTTCATCGTGCGGTGCCAGCGACGCCTGGCGATCGCGATTCCACAGCCGGTAGCAGACGCCCGGCCCCAGCCGGCCAGCGCGGCCGGCGCGCTGATCGGCCGCCGCACGTGACACGGCCTGCGTTTCAAGGCGGTTGGCACCGGCGCTGAGATCGAAGCGTGCGAAGCGCACCAGCCCGCCGTCGACCACCGTATTGACGCCCTCGACCGTCAGGCTCGTCTGCGCAATATTGGTTGCGAGGATGATCTTGCGCCGGCCGTCGGCATCCGGCTGCAAGGCCAGGTCCTGCTCCTCGGAACTCAGCTCACCATAAAGCGGGCGGATTGCCACATCGTTTGCGAGCCGTGCGGCGAGATGATCGTGCGCGGCACGAATTTCGCGCGCGCCCGGCAGAAAGCAGAGGATGTCGCCGGTGGTTTCCGTCAGTGCACGCAGCGCGCCTGCTGCAAGGTCATCGCCATGCGAGCGGCTGCTGGCCGACGTGGCGCTGTAGCGGACATCGACCGGAAACATGCGCCCGCCGCTTTCGATCAACGGCGCGCCACCGAGCAGATCGCAAACGCGTGCCGTGTCGAGCGTCGCCGACATCACCAGCACGCGCAGGTCCGGATTGAGATTGGCGCGTGCGTCGAGCGTCAACGCCAATGCCAGATCAGCATCGAGACTGCGCTCGTGAAACTCGTCGAAGATCACAACGCCGACGCCGGGCAGATCGGCATCCGCCTGCAAACGACGCGTCAACAAGCCTTCAGTGATGACTTCGATACGCGTCTTGTTCGAGACCCGGCGTTCAAAGCGAATCTG
>DATCXY010000245.1:0-7867 GCA_036570585.1 Solimonas sp.
TACGGACGATGCGTCAGCCGTTCTTGGCAAATCTTGCGGTCGCCGCGCGATGCCTGGCGGAACCTGCGCGGCGGCACGCCGGCCGCGCGACGGAAGCTGCGCACGAAGTTGGAGACGTCGTTGAAACCGGCGTCGTAAGCGACGTCGATGATCGGCCGCGTGTCCTCGAGCAGCAGCCGCGCGGCGCGCCGCAGCCGTGCGCGCAGCAGATATTGATGCGGCGTCACGCCGAGCACGCGCACGAACAGTCGCAGGAAATGGAACGCGCTCAGGTCCGCCTCGCGCGCCATCGCTTCAAGGTCGATGTTCTGCGCCGCACACGCGTCGATCCACAGTGCGGTCTCGACCGCGCGCCGGCGGTCCTGCATCGACGGTGTCGTCAGACGATTCACCTGCCCCGCATGCAAGGCGAGAAAGCGCGCCGCGAGCAGCATGCCGATCTCGTCGAGCGCGACATCGCTGCGGCCGTCGGCCACGGCCTGCGCGTGTTCGCCGAGCACCATCAGTTCCGGCAGCGGCGGCATCCAGCCGGCGCGCCAGCTCTGCCGGCGATCGCCGATCGTCTCGACCAGTGCGGCATCGAAATGAAACGACAGGCACTCGTCGCCGCAAACATGATGGTCGTGCGTGCAGCGGTATTCGTCGCCGGGGTGGCCGATCAGGAATGCGCCAGCGACCAGCTCGTAATCGCGGCCGCGCGACTGGCAGCCGAAGCTGCCGCGGCGAACGTACGAAATCGAATGGCTGAGATGCTGCTCGTCGACCGCACGCTCGCCCGGCCGGGCCTGGCAACGATAGTCGGCCACCGTGAGCGCACCTTGCCGCAGGATCGTGACGTCGGGCATTGCCGCAGGCTAGCGCGGGCGCGCAACGCCAACAAGCGCGACGCGTGAACCGGCTTTGACGACAATGGCGACCTCCCGCCCCACCCCTTTTTTGGAGAATCCGCATGATCTACCGCCTCGGCGACCGCGTTCCGCAATTCGACGGCGAACACTGGGTCGCGCCGAATGCAACGGTCATCGGCTCGGTGCGCTGCGCGCCCGGCGTCAGCATCTGGTTCAACTGCGTGCTGCGCGGCGACAACGACGACATCACGATCGGTGAGAACAGCAACATCCAGGAAGCGTCGGTGCTGCACACCGATCCCGGTCTCAAGCTGACGGTCGGCGCACATTGCACGATCGGCCACATGGTGATGCTGCACGGCTGCGAGATCGGCGACTGCACATTGATCGGTATCGGCTCGGTCGTGCTCAACCGCGCGAAGATCGGCAAAAACTGCATCGTCGGCGCCAACTCGCTGGTCACCGAAGGCAAGGCGTTCCCCGACAACTCGCTGATCGTCGGCTCGCCGGCGAAGGTTGTGCGCACCCTCAGCGATCAGGAAGTGCAGATTCTCAAGATCCAGGCGCTGGGCTATGTCGCCAACGCGAGGCGTTTCGCCGAGCAGTTGCAGCCGGCGTGACTCCGTCGCGCTCGCGCAGTTCCAATCCCGTTCACCCCGAGTGATCGCGCAGCGATCGTATCGAGGGGGTCATGCACTCAGCCGCACTGTTGCTCGTCATTTCCGGGCATCGCGCGTGCCTCGATACATCGCCTTCGGCGGCACTCGGCATGAACGGCGATGGGAAATCAGCAGGTGCTTCGCCTGTAGAACCACGAGCGCGAAAAAGCCGCGCGAGAATCTCGCGCGGCCTTTTTTCATCGCGAACGGCTTACGCCATCGCTTCGTACAGCGGCAGCGTCAGGAACTCGGGGAAGTTCTCGGACAGCGACATCTCCTCGAAGATCTTTGCCGCCTGATCGTAGGTTGCCGTGTCTTCGCCCGCCGCCGCCACGAACGCCTTGATCTTCGCGAGTTCTTCCGGGATCAGCGCACGCACCATCGCCGCGTCGACCTTGCGGCCGTCGTCGAGCTTGCCTTTCGGGCTGACCACCCATTGCCAGATCTGCGAGCGGCTGATCTCGGCGGTGGCGGCGTCTTCCATCAGGTTGTGGATCGGCACGCAGCCGTTGCCGGCGAGCCACGAACCGAGGTAGTGGATGCCGACGTTGATGTTGTTGCGCACGCCGGCTTCGGTGATCGGCTGCTCCGGCTGGAAGTCCATCCACTCTTTCGGACCGAAGGTGTCATCGCGCTGCTTGTCCCACTGATTGGGGCGATCGCCGAGCACTTTCTTGAACTCCTCCATCGCCAGCTCGACCAGGCCCGGATGCGCAACCCAGCCACCATCGAACCCGTCGCGCGCGTCGCGCGCCTTGTCGTTGCGGATGCCGGCCATCGCCTTGTCGTTGGCAACCGGATCGTTCTTGATCGGGATCAGCGCGCTCATGCCGCCGATCGCCGGCGCGCCGCGCTTGTGGCAGGCCTTGACCAGCGCCAGCGCGTAACTGCGCATGAACGGCACTTCCATCGTGATCGCGGCGCGGTTGGCGAGGCAGAAATTCCGGTTGCGCTTGAATTTCTTGATGCACGAAAAGATGTAGTCCCAGCGTCCGGCGTTGAGGCCCGCCGAGTGGTTGCGCAGCTCGTACAGAATCTCTTCCATCTCGAACGTCGCGAGGATCGTCTCGACCAGCACGGTCGCCTTGATCGTGCCCTGCGACATGCCGATGTGGTCCTGCGCCATCACGAAGATGTCGTTCCACAGGCGCGCTTCGAGATGGCCTTCCAGTTTCGGCAGGTAGTAGAACGGGCCGGCGCCACGTGCGACCTGTTCCTTTGCGTTGTGGAAGAACACCAGCGCGAAATCGAAGATGCCGCCGGACACGCGTGCGCCGTCGACCAGCACATGCTTTTCGTCGAGATGCCAGCCGCGCGGACGGATCTGCAGCGTCGCGACCTTGTCGTTGAGCTTGTATTCCTTGCCCTTCTCGTTGGTGAAGCTGATCTTGCGGCGGATCGCGTCGCACAGGTTGACCTGACCCTGGACCTGATTGAACCAGTTCGGGCTGTTCGAGTCCTCGAAGTCCGTCATGTACGAGTCGGCGCCCGAGTTGAACGCATTGATGATCATCTTGCGCTCGACCGGACCGGTGATTTCGGCACGGCGAACTTCCAGCGCCTTCGGCAGCGGCGCGATCTTCCAGTCGCCTTCGCGCACGCTCCTGGTTTCCGGCAGGAAGTCCGGCAGTTCGCCGGCATCGATCCGCGCCTGACGCGCGACGCGCGCCTTCAACAGTTCCTGACGACGCGGCTCGAACGCGCGATGCAGCTTGGCGACCAGCGCCAACGCATCCGGCGTGAGGATTTCATCGAAGCGCGGGTGCATCGGCGCATTGATCTGCATGCCTTCGGGCAGCTTGAGAGTCATCGGAACAGCTCCGGCGGATTTGAAAATGAACCGCGATGATAGGCCTCGAAGCGCCGCGAATGAATCGACTACACTGCAAATCATCTTTTACTTTAAGTACAAGCTGAGTGAATCCTTTACGGGAAATAGAGACTTTCGTGCAGGTTGCGCAACGCGGCAGCCTGTCCGCCGCCGCGCGTGCGCTCGATCTGACGCCGGCGATGATCGGCCGCCGCATCGACGCGCTCGAAGCACGCCTCGGCGTGCGGCTGGTCACGCGCACCACGCGCAGCCTGACGCTGACCGCCGAGGGCACGGCGTTTCTCGAAGACTGCCTGCGCATCGTCAAGGATCTCGCCAGCGCCGAGGCCAATGTGCGACGCGGCAGCATGAGTGCCACCGGCCAGCTGCGCATCACCGCGCCGGCCGGCTTCGGCCGCCGCCATGTCGCGCCGGCGATCGCATCGTTTCTCGAAGCGCACCCGGACGTCGATGTCTCGCTCGATCTGTCCGATCGCATCACCGATCTGGCCAATGAAAGCATCGACTGCGCGATCCGCGTCGGCGAACTGACCGACTCGCGGCTGGTACGCGTGCACCTCGCCGAGAATCGTCGCGTGGTCGTCGCCAGCCCGGCGTACCTGAAACGCCGCGGCACGCCGAAGCATCCGGACGATCTGCAGAAGCACGACGCGCTGACGCTTGGCGACTCGGGCGGTCAGGCGCGCGGCTGGAGTTTTGTCGTCGACGGCGAACTGCGCAGCGTCCGTCCGCACGGCCGCTTCGACTGCAACGACGGCGCCGTGCTGCACGAATGGGCACTGGCCGGTCGCGGCCTGGCGTGGCGTTCGATGTGGGAAGTCAGCGGCGATCTTGCTGCCGGCCGTCTGCGCACGGTGCTGCAGGATTTCGCCGCACCGCCGAACGGCATCTACGCGCTGTTTCTCGAACGCCGCCACCTGCCGTTGCGCACACGACTGTTCGTCGATCATCTCAAGCAGCGCTTCGGCAATCCGGCATATTGGCGCGAAGCGTCGACGCGGTAAGTCCGGAAGCGGTGACCACGGCCGGCTGTCGTACCATGCCGCGACCATAACGATAAGGAGGAATCCGTCATGCGCCATCTGCTCACGATCTCGCTGTTGCTCAGCTTGACCGCCTGTGTCGGCGTCACGCCGAGTGCCCCGCAAGCGACGACGCCGCCAGCTTCGATCGCGCCGCTGACGGTTCATCCCCCGAAAATCAGTCAGCGGCTCGCCGACTACGCCACCGTGCGGCTGAGTGCAGATCTTTCCGGTCTCGACGCTGACCAGAAGAAAATGCTCGCGCTGCTGATCGAGGCGGCCGATGTCACCAACGCGCTGTACTGGCGGCAGAACTGGGGCGACCGTGACGCCCTGCTTGCGCGAATCGACGATCCGCAGCAGCGCGCCTTTGCCGAGCTGAACTACGGACCGTGGGATCGGCTGCATGACGATCAGTCGTTCGTCGCCGGCATCGGCCCACGACCGGCCGGCGCGCAGTTCTATCCAGCCGACATGAGCAAGGACGAATTCGAACGCAGCGGGCTCGACGACAAGACCGGGCTCTACATGTTGTTGCGACGCGACGCGACCGGCAGACTCGTCACCGTGCCGTACCACGAAGCCTACAAGGCGGATCTCGCCAAGGCGGCGGCGCTGCTGCGCAGGGCGGCCGCGCTGTCGAAGGACGCCGGTTTCACGAACTATCTGACGCTGCGCGCCGATGCGCTGCAGAGCGACGATTATCAACCGAGCGATTACGCATGGATGGCGATGAAGACCAATCCCATCGACATCGTGATCGGACCGATCGAGACCTACGACGACCAGCTGTTCGGCTACAAGGCCGCGTACGAAAGCTATGTGCTGATCAAGGACCGCGCGTGGAGCGAGCGGCTGGCGCGCTTCGCCAAATATCTGCCGGCGCTGCAGCGCGAGCTGCCGGTGCCGGCCAAGTACAAGGCCGAGACGCCCGGCTCGGACGCCGATCTCAACGCGTATTTCGCGATCTACTACGCCGGCAATGCCAATGTCGGTGCCAAGACCATCGCCATCAATCTGCCGAACGACGAAGAAGTGCAGCTCAAGACCGGCACGCGCCGTCTGCAGCTGGAAAACGTGATGAAGGCGAAGTTCGACACCATCATGCTGCCGATCGGCAAGACCCTGATCGCAGCAGACCAGCAGTCGCATCTGAGCTTCGATGCGTTCTTCCAGAACACCATGTTCCACGAAGTCGCGCACGGCCTCGGCATCAAGAACACCCTCGATGGCGAAGGCACGGTGCGCGAGGCGCTCAAGGATCAGGCATCGAGCTTCGAGGAAGGCAAGGCCGACATTCTCGGCCTGTACATGATCCGGCAGCTCGCCGACATGGGGGAGCTCGACAAGACCAAACTGATGGACAACTACGTGACCTTCCTCGCCGGCATCCTGCGCTCGGTGCGCTTCGGCGCCGCCGACGCGCATGCCAAGGCAAACATGGTCCGCTTCAATTTCTTCGCACAGGAGGGCGCGGTCACGCGCGACGCGCAAACCGGTCGCTACCGCGTCGACTTCAACAAGATGACCCGGGCCATCGATGCGCTGTCGGCCAGGCTGCTGACGATCCAGGGCGATGGCGACTACGCCGCAGCCGAACAGCTGACCAGCAGCATGGGCAGGATCGGCCCGACGCTGGCCACCGATCTGAAAAAGCTCGACACCGCGCACATCCCGGTCGACATCCGATTCGAACAGGGCGCAGCCGTGCTCGGGCTTTCGCCCGCTGCGGCCAACTGACGGCTTACAGCGTAAAGGCCGGACGCGACCCGCTCGCGCCGGCTTTTTTTGTGTCCGCGATCAGACGACGCTCAGTTTGACGTCGACGTTGTTGCGCGTCGCATTCGAGTACGGGCAGACCTCGTGCGCCTTGGCGACCAGCGCCTCGGCATCGGCGCGAGCCAGACCCGGCAGCGACACGGCGAGCGCAATCTCCAGACCGAAACCGCCTTCCGAGCGCGGCCCGATCCCGACCGTGGCCTTGACCGTCGTGTCGTCCGGCACCTTGGCGCCACCGTGCGACGCGACGACTTTCATCGCACCGAGGAAGCAGGCTGAATAGCCGGCAGCGAACAGCTGCTCCGGATTGTTGCCGGCAGCACCGGCGCCGCCGAGTTCCTTCGGTGTACTGAGCTTTACATCGAGCGCGCCGCCTTCGACGACGCTGCGTCCATCACGACCACCGGTGGCGGTGGCGCTGGTGCGATAGAGAACATTGACTGACATGTTTGACTCCTTGGTTTCGGGATACGGAACGCGAACGCAGTCGGCTTGAGACCGCCGGCGCGGACCGGTTTGCCCTACGGTGCCGGCGTGCTGTGGCCGACATATTCGAAGCGCGGCACCGAAGCGCCGGCGCCGGCGCTGACGACTTCGTTCCAGATCGCCAGCTTGCGCGTGCTCATCGGCAGGCCCTCGCGCGCATACAGCCGAGTGTAGACCACCACGATCTCGTCGCTCTCGTCGGCGCGCGCAAGACCGATCGCGAGATAGTAATTGCCCTTGTAGTGGCGATAGACGCCCGGCCTGAAATCGGGATGCTGCATGTCGGCCTGTCTCCTGCGAATGTCGACGCAGCTTCGCAAATTCCACCGCTTCGTGCTGTGCCGGACTCGTCTGTACGGGTGACCGCCCGCTCGCGTCAGCGCGCTAGAGTCCGCAATGCAAGAACGGTCGGGCACCGAAGCTGAAGACCGTCATCCACGGGAGTGAATCGATGAAATCAGTTGGGATGGCCGCGCGACTGCGCGCGATTGCGGTCGGCATTGCCGCGTCGATGACACTGCTGACGGCGGCGCAGGCGGCCTCGCAGATCGACAACACCGCCTTGTCGAACGAAGCCGACGGCACGAACTGGGCGGCGAACGGCCGCACCTTCAGCGAGCAGCACTTCAGCCCGCTGACGCAGATCAACACGCACAACATCGGCAAGCTCGGCCTCGCCTGGTCGCTCGATTTCGACGATGTCTGGAACATGGCGACGATGCCGGTCGAGGTCGACGGCGTCGTCTATGCCGCCGCCGGCTATTCGGTGATTCACGCCGTCGACGTGCGCAGCGGCAAGCTGCTGTGGAAGTACGATCCGCACGTCGGCATCAGAAAAATGCGCATGGCCTGGGGCATCCGCGGCCTGACGTACTGGAACGGCAAGATCTACGCCGGCGTGCAGGACGGCCGCCTGTTCGCGCTCGATGCGAAGACCGGCGCGCTGGTCTGGGAAACGCAGACCACCGAGCCCGACGACAACCGCTACATCACCGGCGCGCCGCGCGTCTGGCAGGGCAGCGACGGCCGCGCGCGCGTCATCATCGGCCATGGCGGCGCCGACTTCGGTCACGTGCGCGGCTACGTGACGACCTACGACGCCGAGACCGGTGCACAGATCTGGCGCTGGTGGATGGTGCCGGGCAATCCGGCCGATGGCTTCGAGAACAAGGCCATGGAAATGGCCGCGAAGACCTGGACCGGCGAATGGTGGAAGTACGGCGGCGGCGGCACCGCGTGGAA
>DATCXY010000246.1:0-2459 GCA_036570585.1 Solimonas sp.
ATCACCAAGGTCCTCGAACTGTCCGGGATCGCCGCGAGCGACGCTGCGAAGCAGGCGAAGGCCGTGCTCGCGTTCGAGACGCGACTGGCCAAGGCATCGAAGTCGCAGGAAGACCTGTCGCGCGACATGTCGCTCTACTACCACCCGGTCTCGATCGCCGACGCCGACCAGCTCACGCCGAATTTCCCGTGGACCGCGTTCTTCCAGTCGCAGGGTCTCGCCGCGCCGGCGATGTTCTCGCTGGCGATGCCGGCGTTCCACGCCGAAGTCAGCAAGATGCTGGCCGACGTCCCCGCTGCGCAGTGGCAGAGCTATCTGCGCTACCACCTTGTCGACAGCGCATCGCCGGCACTGAGCACGGCATTCGCGACCGAACATTTCGAATTCCACAACAAGGCGCTCGCCGGCCAGAAGGAGCAGCGCGCGCGCTGGAAGCGGGTGCTGGGCATGGTCGAAGGCGAAGCCGGCGAGGCAATGGGCGAGCTGTACGTGAAAACTGCCTTCCCCGCCTCATCGAAGGCCAGCATGGAACAGCTGGTCGGCAATCTGCGCACCGCGCTGAAGGCGCGCATCGAACAACTCAGCTGGATGAGCGACGAGACCAAGCAGAAAGCGCTCGCCAAGTGGGCCACGTTCACGCCCAAGATCGGCTATCCGGACAAGTGGCGCGACTGGAGCGGCCTGCGGACCCAGCCGGATGACTATCTCGGCAACATCCTCGCTGCCGATGCGTTCAACTACCGCTGGCAGCTCGGCAAGATCGGCAAGCCGGTCGACAAGACCGAATGGACGATGACGCCGCAGACCGTCAATGCGTATTACAACCCGCTGCAAAACGAAATCGTGTTTCCGGCGGCGATCCTGCAGCCGCCATTCTTCGATCCGGCGGCGGATGCGGCCTACAACTATGGCGCGATCGGTGCGGTGATCGGCCACGAAATGACGCATGGCTACGACGACCAGGGCGCGCGCTTCGGGCCAACCGGCAATTTCGAGGAATGGTGGACGTCGGCGGACAAGAACAAGTTCAAGGCCCGTACCGGCAAGCTGATCGCCCAGTTCAGCGCCTATCAGGCGGCGCCCGGCGTGAAGGTCAATGGCCGTCTGACGCTTGGCGAAAACATCGCCGACCTGGGCGGACTCAATGTCGCATACGACGCACTGCAGGCAGCGACCGCAAACGAGCCCGACCCGAAATCCGACGATCTGACGCGCGATCAGCGCTTCTTCGTTGGTTGGGCGACCGCATGGCGCGGCCGTTACACGCCAGAACTGGAGAAGGTCATCATCGCGTCCGATCCGCATGCTCCGGATCGCTTCCGTGCCATTGGCGCAGCGTCGAACATGCCGACTTTCGCCAAGGCCTTCGACTGCAAGACCGGCGACCGGATGGTGCGCAGCGACAAGCAACAGATCCAGATTTGGTGACCCATCGGCCACGTTGCCATGAAATTGCGGCCTCGCCGATGAGCCTGACGCAGATGAACACCGCACAGCATGTCGCCGTGGTCGACACCTGATGCATTCGATGTGAGCCGGTTCGCTTGACGACAACATGACAAGTAAACGCGAAAAGGATAAGGCAGCGGCCCGCGCGGCGATTCTCGATGCCGCGCGACGCTGCTTCATCGAAACCGGCTACGACGCCGTGACCATCCGCGATGTGATCCGTGAAACCGGACTCACTGCCGCCATGTTCTACAACCATTTTCCGGACAAGGAATCGCTGCTTCGCGAACTGGTCGATGCGCGGCTTGGCCAGTTGCAGGAGCGCATCCACGCATCGCGCCAGCACGCCGCCAGCATCGAGGACTTATTTCACGGCGCCTATCTCGGCGGCCTGCTGGAAGTGCGCGCCGATCCGACGTTCTTCGCGATGATGTTCCGCAACGAACCGGTGCTGCGCGCGCTCTACAACGACAACATCTTCGGCCTGATGCTGCGCTCGCTGAAAGATGACCTGCGCGTCGGGATCGCGCGCGGTGCATTCCCGGAAACCGACGTCGACCTGCTGACCGCGATCTCGTTCGGCGCCGGTCATGAACTGTGCCGCTTGATGGCTGACGAGCCTGAGCGCGAGCCCGAAGCCCTCGCCCGTTATGTCACACGCCTGTTCGTCGACGGCCTCGGCAGGCTGCCGCAGACAACGCAGACGCCGATGATCCGCATCGGCCCGCGCAAGCTGCGCGGCGCCGCGCGTTAGGCTCGCTTTGCGAGGAGCCGGCCGCCGCGCTGGTTCGGCAGCAATACCGTCAGCACGCCAAGCAGCGGAAAGAATGCGCAGGCGCGGTAGACCGCCTCGATGCCGTACAGGTCCGCGAATTTGCCGAGCACTGCAGCAGCAATGCCGCCCATGCCGAACGCAAAACCGAAGAACAGCCCCGACACCGCGCCAACCTTGTCCGGCGCCAGTTCCTGCGCAAACACCAGAATCGCCGCGAACGCCGAGGCCAGCACGA
>DATCXY010000247.1:0-7056 GCA_036570585.1 Solimonas sp.
TCGCGCGCAAGGCGCACTCCTGCAGGAAATCGCGAAGAAAGGTGCTCAAACCCTTCGCCGTGCTCCCCTTCGCGAAGTGCCGTCACGCCAGCATCGCCGCAAAAGCCGGCGTCAGCCGTTCGCGCAAACCATCTGTCGTCCGCAACACCAGCCGTGCGGCGAGATCGCGATCATGCGCGTATTGAAACCCTGCATCGGCCCCGAGCACGTAGATCGCCGTCGCCAGCGCGTCGGCCCACATGCACTCGCGATGCAACACCGTCACGCCCGCCAGCACGTTGGAGACGGGCCAGCCGCTGCGCGGATCGAGCGTGTGTGAATAACGCCGGCCGTTGACCGTGAAGTGCTGAAATGCATCGCCGGAACTGGCGACTGCCAGGCCATGCAAGGCAATGCGCACGGGCGCAGATATCTCCTCTTGCGCGTGTTCAAGAGCAACCCACCACGGCAGGCCATCGGGCTTACAACCCCGGCCACGCAACTCGCCGCCGACTTCGACGAGAAAGTGTTCGATGCCATGCGCACGCAAGGCAGCGCATACCAGATCAACGCCATGACCCTTGGCGATCGCGGACAGATCAAGCCGCAGGCCGCCCGGCTGCATGACATGGCGAGTCACCGGATCAAACGGCAATCGCTGCCAGCCGACCACCGCGCGTGCGGCGCTGATCGCGGCTTCGGACGGCACCACCTGCACGCGCGGTGCCGGACCGAAGCCCCAGAGATCGACCAGCGGCGCGGCGGTCGGATCGTAGGCACCGCCGCTGTCGCGCGCGAGCTCCAGCGCCGACCGCAACACGTCGGCGAATTCCGGCGACAACTGCATCTCGGCGCCGGCTGGCGCCGCATTGAACCGACATAGCTCGGAGTGCGGCAACCAGGTGCTCATCTGCAGCACGACCCGATCGAGCGCGGCTTGAATCGTGACATCGATCTGCCGGCGATCCGCCACTGCCGTCGGCACGAGGTGCACGCGCCACTGCGTACCCATCGTCGTACCGTGCAGCGACCAGACCACGGCATCAAGTGCCGGAATGGGTGGCAACTCGTCGAGCGTCGCCGGAATCAGCACGCGCACCGCGGGCGACGCGCTCATCGCAGACGGCAGCGCAGATCGTTGCGACTACGGCAGGACTTCAAATGTGGCCGTATAACCGACACGACGCGGACGTTCAGCGCTCACTGGAGCAGGCTTGGCGCTGCGTCGGTTCGCAATCCCGGCTTTTCCCTTGTCGCCATTGTCGTTGTCGTCCTCGTCGCCCTTGCCTTCGCGCTCGGCAGCGAGCGACGCATGCAGCCAGTACATGCCGGCCTGCGGCCAGGTCACCGTGAACGCACCGTCGGCATCGGTGGTCGTCGTGATGTCATTGACTTGGTCGCGATAGCGGGTCGCGCCGGGAATCACCGTCACCTTGAGGCCTGCCGTCGGCTTGCCGTCGAGCAACAGCTTGAATGTTGCGGCTTCACCGACATACAGATCATTCGGATGCGTGACCGGTACCAGCTCGATGCCGACACTGGTCGTCGCCAGCGCGCCCAGACTCGGCTTGCCGACGGTGACGAACGTCTCGACCCGATTCGCCACTTGCGTGACGCGCAGATCCTTGGCCTTGGCCGGCACTTCCGTCTTGAGCGTGGCCTCACTGCCGCGCCAGCGACGCGGCTTGCCGCCTTCGGTCCAGCTGGCAGATACGCCATTACTGACAGACGCGATGCGATAGGTGCCGGGCTGCGCGAGCGGCACGTCGAACACGCTGCGGAATGCACCGGTCGCGACGTTTTCCGGCGCGACGCTGCTGCCATCCGGCGCAGTGATCTGCAGATCGTCGAGTCGCATCGGCACATGATTGAAATAGAACAGATCATTCGACACTGCCGCGTCGACGGTGATCTTGTGATCGCTTTCGGTCAGTACCGTGGTCGACGGCAACAGGAAAGCCTTGTGCGCCTGCGCGGCAAACGGCAACGCGGTAACGGCGATAACGACCAGGGACTTCAAAGAAAATTTCATGTCAGGACTCCGGATTTGGATGTGAGGTCCGAGCGCGCGATCAAGGCGTGATGGCGAGCGAAATCTTTCCAAGCTCACTGCTGCCTTGCGCCTCGAGGACAGTGGCTTTCTGCACCGGCCACTGCAGCGGAATCTTCACCAGCTCGCGGCCGCCGGCTTCGCGTGCCGCTTCGATCACCAGTTGGTACTGACCGGCGGGCAAATCACCGAGCGGCGCGGTGCCGGATTTGAAACGCAGCTCCTGTTCGCCGACCACGCGCGTCGGGCCGCTGATGCCGTCGACCGGCATCGCGAGTTCGCGGCCACTGCGCCGCCACCACTGACGCAGATCCGTGAGATATTTCTCGCCTTCGTGATCGCGCTTCTTGAGGTCGTACCAGACTGCCAGATTGGCGGCGACGCTTTGGTCTGCACGCTCCAGCCAGACGGCAACATAGGGGCGGTGATATTCGACGACATCAATCTGTGGAATTTGCAGCTTGAGATCGAGATCGGCAGCCAGCGCCGGCGTCGACGCCAGACCGCACAGCACGATGGACAGCGAGGTACGCATGGACGTCATCCTTGATGGAGAAAGAACGCGATCAACAGCAAAGGCAACAGAACGCCGAAGCTGACCAGCGGCCAGGTCGAGCGCCGCCGCCTGGCCTGCAGCTGCAGCAGGAACAGACCGCTCAGACAGAACACCAGACAGGCGACCGCGAACACGTCGATGAAACCGCTCCAGATCGCGCCGGTGTTGCGGCCCTTGTGCAGATCATTGAGCCAGGCGATCCAACCACGATCGGTGTGCTCGTATTCGACGCGACCATCCGCCAGCCTGATCGCCAGCCACGCATCACCGCCCGGTTTCGGCAGCGCGATGTAGATCTCGTCACTCGACCATTCGCCGCGGACCGCGCGCACGTCGAGATTCGCCGACAACCAGCCGCGCAGCGCGGCCGGCAACGCCGCGTCGTCCGGCACCGGCGCGGCTTTCAGTGATGTCAGCAGCGCGGCCGGCAACTGCGCCTCGCGCTGGCTGATCTGAGGCGACGCCTTGATCTGCGCAGCGTGATTGAGCGTGATGCCGGTGAACGCGAACAACAGCATCGCGACCAGACAGATCGCGGCACTGATCCAGTGCCACTGCCGCATCTGATGTGCCCAGAACATGCGGCGACGCGCGCTGGTCATGCGCGCCAAGGTGTCCGGATCCGCCGCGTTCACGGCGCGGCTGCCGCCGACGTCGGATCGGTGATGAAGCCGATCTTGGTCAAGCCGGCCTTGCCCGCTTCGCTCATCACATCGGCAATCACGTCGTAGTGCGTGTCGCGATCGGCGCGCAGATGCAGCTCGGGCGTCGGCTGCTTCCGGGCGGCGTCGTGAAGGCGCTGCAGAACGGTCGCGCGATCCAGCTTTTCGCCATCCCAGTACAACTGGCCGTCGGCATCGATCGCGAGCTGGATGTTGTCGGCCTTGGTGACGTTCGGCGCACTGCTCGCATGCGGCAGGTCGATCTTCACCGCATTGGTCAGCAGCGGCGCGGTGATGATGAAGATCACCAGCAGCACCAGCATGATGTCGACCATCGGCACCACATTGATCTCGGCCATCGGCGCACTGCCACGATTGCCACTGAAGCTGCCGAAGGCCATTACGAGCTCCGCACCACGGTCGGCTTCAGAGTGGTCACGTGCGCGGACACCTGAGGATCGAACTTGGTGCCGGTCGCGAGAAACGCGAACAGGTCATGCGCGAATGCATCGAGCTGCGACAGCGTGACGCGGTTGGCGCGGACGATGAAGTTGTAGCCGAGCACCGCCGGAATCGCGACCGCCAGACCGATCGCCGTCATGATCAGCGCCTCACCGACCGGACCGGCAACCTTGTCGAGCGTGCCGGCACCCGAGATGCCGATCGCCATCAGTGCGTGATAAATGCCCCAAACCGTACCTAGCAGCCCCAGGAACGGCGCAGTTGAACCGACCGACGCGAGGATCGTCAGGCCCGATTCCATTTGCGCAGTTTCCTCGTCGATGGTCTTGCGCAAGGTGCGTGTGACGAAGTCGCTGGAACTGCCGGCTTCGTTGAGGCGGTTCACGCCGTGCCGTTCGTGATGGCGGATCGCCGCGATGCCGTGGTAGGCCAGGTGCGAGAACGGTTCATCCGGATGCTGGTCTTCGATCTTGAGCGCCACTTCGTTGAGCGACGGCGCGTTCCAGAAAAAATCAAGGAAGCGCGCGCTGCGCCGACGCGCACGCGTGTTCGCAATTGCCTTGGTGATGATCAAATACCAGCTCGTTACCGACGCGAGCAGCATGATGATCAGAATCGTCTTGGCGACGCCGTCTGTCTGCGCGAGAAAATGGCCGAAGCCGAGACCCTGTGTTGCGTCCATGTTTTTGCCTAATGCTTCTTGAGTTCAAACGTGATTGGAACCTTGACCCAGGCAGACACCGCCTGATCACCCTGTTTCGCGGCAACGAAACGCCAGCGCTGGCGAACCACTTCCACCGCCGCTTCATCAAGCCGTGAATGGCCACTGCTGGTGTCGACCGTGACCTTGTCGGCGCGACCCTGCGCGTTGACCAGCACCAGCAACATCACGGTGCCTTGCTCGCGCATGCGGATCGACGACGACGGATAGCGCGGGCCGGGATTGTTGAGATAAGCGGCGACGAAATTCGGCGGAATCACGGCCGCCGGAGCAGCCTGCACTTGCGGCGCTGGCGGAGTGTCATCGACCGGCGCATCGACAACGGGTGCTTCTTCGATCGGCGGTGCACTGATCGCTGACGGCGTTGGCTTCGGTGTCGCGATCATCTTCGGCTGTGGTCTGGGCTTGGCCGGCTCCGGCGGCGGCGGCGGCACCGGCGCGGCCTGTGGCGGCGTTTCAGTGATGAATGTGACCATCATCGTCGGTGCCACCGGTTGCGGCCGCGCCGGCGTTTCGTGCATGAACAACAGTGCCACCAACACCGCGACGTGCAGCGCGGCAATGCCGACAAACGCCAGCGCGCGCCGTGGATCAATCGACCCACCGGTGCGCAGATAGCTTGGCGTCAGTGCATGCGCCGTCATGCTCAGACCTCCGCCCAACGACGCAGCAGATTGTGATAGACGCCGGTCAGACGCAGCACGGCAGCCGCATCGGCACCGCTGCGACGCAGGGTTTCGATCGACGTATCCATCTCGAACAACATGCGACGCTGGCCGTCGTCACGGACCATGCTCTGCACCCAGAAAAACGACGCCAGGCGTGCGCCGCGCGTCACCGGTTTGACCTGGTGCAGGCTGCTAGCCGGGTACAGGAGCATGTCACCGGCCGGCAGCTTCACCACGTGTTCGCCATAGCTGTCACTGACGATCAGCTCGCCGCCGTCATACTCGTCGGGCTCGCTGAGAAACAGCGTGCACGAGATGTCCGAGCGCACATGGATCCGTTCTGCGCCACCAAGCCGCATGACCGATCCGTCGATGTGGAACCCGTACGTGCCGCCACCCTGATAGCGATTGAAGCGCGGCGGCAACATGCGCTGCGGCAGTGCCGCGGCGAAGAACAGTGGGTTGCGATCCAGTGCGGCCTGCACGATCCGGCCCAGCTCACTACGCAGCGGCGAGGCTTCCGGCAACTGCTCGTTGCGCTTGACCTGTGCGCCCTGCACGCCGACCGTTTCGCGCCCGTCGGCCCAATCAGCGGCGTCGAGCGCACGCCGAAGCTCGGCGAGTTCGTCGCGACTCACAACTTCTGGGATGCGCAGCAGCATGACGCGGTCCTGGAAGGCGGGCTCAGCAAGCCGCGCCGCAAAAGAAAGCAGGGGAAGTCACCTTCCCCCACCGATTCACAACATCAGAAACGGAAGTCGCCACTGAACAGGAACGTGCGCGACGCACCCGGCGTGTAGCGGTAGCCGCTCTTGTTGATCGCGGCAACGTAGTCCTTGTCGAACAGGTTGTAGCCATTGACGCGCAGCGTGAAGTGCTCGTTGACGGCGTACGAGGCGACCGCATCCCAGACCGTGTACGACTGTGTGTACGTCGGCGTGCCGACCGCACCATCGGTACCGCGATGCATCTTGCCGGAATAACGCGCGCCACCGCCGATCGTGAAGCCGTACGGCAGGCGGTACGTGGTCCAGCCGGTGAACGCTTTGCCGGGGGCGTACGTCAGATTCGGCGTTCCGTCGCTGGTGACGGCCGGACCTTTCGTGACCTTGGTGCGCTGGTCGATATAGCCGGCGCTGATCGCCCAGTTGTCCGTGATGTTGCCGATCGCCGACAACTCGACGCCCTGCACGCGCTTCTTGCCCGTCTGCAGCGCAACGCCATCGATGGTGTCTTGCGAGTTGATCTCGTTGCTGACCGTGGTACGGAACAGTGCGACGTTGAGCGACAACGCCTCATGGATCACGTCCCACTTGCCGCCGATCTCGTAGGTTTCCGCCTTCTGCGGATCGGCATTGACGCTATTCGCACTACCTTCCGCATTCGTCAGCTGGAAGTTCGCGCCGCCAGGCGGTTGCTGCGAAAGTGCGTAGTTGGCGTAAATGCTGGCTGCTTCGACTGGCTTGTAGAGCACGCCGAGCTTCCAGTTGAACAGGGTATCGCTGTCACTCGCGTCGGTCGTCGTGAGGACGGTACCGATGTCCGCGCCATTGCAGTACACGGTGCGACGGGAATCGGTGCCGGTGCCCTCGGTGTTGCAAGCCGCAGTCGCCAGGTAGTCGGTCTTGTAATGATCGATGCGAACACCACCGCTGACCATGAAATGCGCACCGAACTTCAGGGTATCGAACGCATACAGCGACTGGGTATCGGTACGGCCCCGGCTGCCCGCGCCATTGCGTCCGTACGACAGCGTGCCCAAGTCGTTCCAGTCCGGGTGATACAGATTGGCAACCGGCACCTCGCCGGCCATCGCGACGTTGGTATGGCCGACGTAGTCCTCGCGAGTGACTTCCAGGCCGGTGCTGAGGCTGTGCTCGACAGCGCCGGTATTGAAGTCGTAACGCAGGTTGAGCTGGTCGGTCAGGATCTTGTTCTGATCGTCCTTGTAGGTGATG
>DATCXY010000248.1:0-3456 GCA_036570585.1 Solimonas sp.
CGCCAGACGGTCTCGTCGATCGGCCCGATCTGTTTGTGGACGATGATGCCGTCGGCATTCAACACATAGGTTTCCGGGGCGCCATAAACCCCCCAGTCGAGTCCGACTGCGCCGTGCGGATCGGTGACGACCGTGCGATACGGATTGCCATGTCGCGCCAGCCAGCGTTGTGCATCGGCATCGCTGTCCTTGTAATCAATGCCGATGATCTCGACGCCCTGCGCCGCCAGCTGCATCAGGAACGGCTGTTCGACTTCGCAGGCCGCGCACCAACTGGCGAAGAAATTGACCAGCACCGGGCGCCCCTTGAGCTGGTCGGCGCTGTAGTGCTGATCGGCAGGGGCACCGAGCACTGCCAGCGAAAATCCTGGCGCCGGCTTGCCGATCAGCGGACTCGGCACTTCGCGCGGATCGCGCTGCAGGCCGGCGGCGAGCAACACCACCAGACCGACCAGCAGCACAGCCGGGATCAGATACCGCAGGCGCATCAGATCGCCGCCTCCGCACCGGTACGCGCCGCAACGTGCCCGCGCGCAAGGCGATAGCGACGATCGGTCACCGCCAGCAGGCCGCCGAGCGCCATCAACAGCGCGCCGCCCCAGACCAATCGCATCATCGGCTTGTAGTACAGGCGCACGGCCCAATCACCGTTGGCATTGCTCTTGTCGATCGGCTCGCCGAGCGCGACGTACAGATCGCGCAGCGGCGTATGGTCGACCGCAGACTCGGTCATGATCTGACCGCTGGCCGCATACAGGCGTTTCTCCGGCACAAGCTGCGCGATCACGCGACCATCCTTCTCGACTTCGACGACGCCGTGATCGGCGCGGTAATTCGGCCCCTCACGCGCTTCGACACCCTTCAGCGCAAACGTGTAGCCGGCCAGCGTCGCCGACTCGCCGGGCCCGAGCCGCGCGTTCCGTTCGATGCTGTACAGGCTCGTGAAGGTAATGCCGAGCACCCAGATGCCGAGCCCGCAATGCGCCAGCGTCATGCCCCATACCGCGCGCGGAATCTGCGTCAGGCCAGCCAGTCGATCACGCTTGGCGCGCACCCGGCGAACGATCTCCTGCAGCGAACTGGCCAACACCCAGATCGCCAGTACGCCACCACCGATCGCCGCCAACTGCGTGCGATGCCCGAGCAGCCACGGCAGCGCGCAGGCGCCAAGCACGGCGATCAGTGCCGGCACGCGCAGGCGCTTGGCGACCTCGGCGGCGCGCGTGCGCTTCCAGCCGACCGCCGATGCGAAACCGACCAGCACCGCGAGCGGCATCGTCAGCGGCAGGAACACCGAATTGAAATACGGCGGGCCGACCGACACCTTGCCGAGATTCAGCGCGTCGATCACCAGCGGATACAGCGTACCGAGCAGCACCGCGGCCGCCGCGCAGACCAGAAACACATTGTTGAGCAGCAGAAAACCTTCACGCGAGAACAGCTCGAAATCGGCTTCCGACACGAACTTCGGCGCGCGCCATGCGTACAGCGTGAACGCAATGCCGAGCACGACCGCAAGGAACGTCAGGATGAAGATGCCGCGCGCCGGATCGGTCGCGAACGCGTGCACGGACACCAGCACGCCGGAACGCACGAGAAAGGTGCCGAGCAATGACAACGCGAATGCGAGGATTGCGAGCAGCACCGTCCAGGCCTTGAGCTGGTCGCGCTTTTCGGTGACGGCCAGCGAATGGATCAATGCGGTGCCAACCAGCCATGGCATGAACGAGGCGTTCTCGACCGGGTCCCAGAACCACCAGCCGCCCCAGCCCAGTTCGTTGTACGCCCACCAGGAACCGAGCGTGATGCCGATCGTCAGGAACAGCCAGGCGGTCGTCGTCCATGGCCGGGTCCAGCGCGCCCACGCGGCATCGAGCCGGCCGGAAATCAGCGCCGCAATCGCGAACGCAAATGCCACCGAAAAACCGACATAGCCCATGTACAGCATCGGCGGATGGAACACGAACCCGGGATCCTGGAGCAGCGGATTGAGATCGCGGCCATTGGCAGGCACCGGGAAATTCAGATCGAACGGATTCGAGGTCAGCAGGATGAACAGCAGAAAGCCGATCGACATCGCGCCGAGCACCGCCAGCGCGGTGGCGGTCAGATCAACCGGCAGGCGCCGATTGAACACCGACACCGCCGCGCTCCAGCCGGTCAGCATCAACATCCACAACAGCATTGAACCTTCGTGCGCGCCCCAGACCGCCGTCAGCCGATACATCAGCGGCAGGCTGGCTTCGCTGTTGGCGGCGACGTACGCAACCGACCAGTCGCGCGTCACGAACGCGTACGTCAGGCAGATATAAGCCAGCACGATCAGCAGGAACTGGGTTTGCGCGGCGGAACTGGCGAGCGCCATCAGGCGTCGATCACGCTTCCAGATCCCGTAAGCCGGCACCAGGGTCTGCAGCACCGCAACCATCAGCGCCGCGATCAGCGCGAAGTGGCCGAGTTCGGGAATCATGACGGCACGACCACGCCGGTATCAGCGAGCGTGTGGCCCCTGACGCCACCGTCGGTGCTGCCGACGCGCTGGGCCCCGGATACGGCCTGCGGTCGTGGCGACGGACTCGCGCCCGCCGCTGACTTGAACGGCGCGCACGAATGTTCGCCATCCTTGCCCTTCAGCGAATCCGCCAGTTCCGGCGGCATGTAGTTTTCATCGTGCTTGGCGAGTACTTGATCGGCGACGAACACGCCGTTCTGCATGCGGCCGGTAGCGACGATGCCCTGCCCCTCCTTGAACAGGTCGGGCAGGATGCCTTCATAACGCACCGGCAACGACTTCACGCAATCGGCAAGCGTGAAATCGACCTGCAAGCCATCTCCGCGCTTGACGCTGCCGGGCGTGACGAGGCCGCCGAGCCGCAATTGTGCGTTGTCGGCAACGTGGTGCTCGACGATGTCGGTCGGCGTGTAGAAATACATCATGTTCTTGCGAAACGCGGTGAAGCCGAACACCGCTGTCAGCGCCAGCCCGGCCACCAGTACCGCGACCGCCACCATCCGTTTCTGTCGTTTGGAAATCATTTCAAAACCTGCTGCGCTCGGCAGCTTGCGCGCCGGCGGTACTCGTGAGCCTCATGTGTTGCTGCATGCACTCCGGTCCCTGCGCTCCGGCGGCGCGCAAGCCGACCGCGCTCGCGGCGCTTTTGAAAGGATCTCGAGTCATTCGTCGGTCTGCGCCTCCCGGATCGCGTTGACAATGGCACGGCGCCGTCGCCGCGGCGCGACGACATTCCATCCATAGATGATCAGCGCGGCGCCGAAACTGCCCCAGACGTAGACCGCATAGCCGCTCATGTCCCAGAACTCAGAAGACACCGGAATCGCCCCCGAGTTCCCGCACCCAGCGCGTGCTGCGCTCGCGCAGCAGCAATTCGTTTTGCGCACGACGCAGTACGGCATGACCGCACCACAGGTACGTGCCGAGCAGACCGGCGTACAGCG
>DATCXY010000249.1:0-8071 GCA_036570585.1 Solimonas sp.
CCGAGTTGATGCTGGCCTTGCCGCTGGCATCGCTACTCGGCGCGCTGTTTACATTCTTCACGCTTGCCAAGCGCCGCGAACTGGTCGCGATCCGTGCCACGGGCGTCAATCTGCGGATGGTGCTCGTCGCGATGCTGCCAGTGCCGATCCTGCTTGCTGTCGCGCAGTTCTGGGTCGCCGATCAACTCGTACCGAAAACCGAGACCGCGCTGGCCGCATGGTGGAATTCAACGACACCACCACCGGAAGAAGATGACGACGATGCCACGAGCACGCTCTGGGCGCATACCGGCGACGGCCTCGCCGCCTTTGACCAGATCAGCGCCGACGGCCAACACATTACGGGCCTGCATCTCTACCGGCGCGGTGTCGATGGCCAATTCGAGGTGCGGCTTGAGGCGAGCCGCGCCGACTGGGTCGAACACAGCTGGCGACTGAGCGAGGCGCATCGCCTGCAACTGACCGACGCCGCCGTGCTGCGCATGCCGCCGGACGACAATCTCTGGAAAACCAATCTGCGCCCGGACGATCTGTTGCGCATCGACTCGCCGCAGCCACAACTGTCGAGCACGGTGCTGATCGGCGTGCTGGCCGGGGCACGCGTCGGTGCGCGTCCGGAAAGTTACTACCACACGGCGCTGTACCGTCGTTTTACCGCGCCGCTGGCGTCGCTGGTGATGCTGCTGCTGGCACTACCGGCCACGCGTGCCGCCGGTCGCAGCGGCGAAGGGGGAAGCATGCTACTGCTGTCGCTGGGCCTGGGTCTGCTGTTCGTGCTCGTCGATGGTCTGCTCGCGGCGCTCGGCGATGGTGGCCGTCTACCGGCGTTGCTCGCCAGCACCGGTGCCCCGCTGGTGTTCGCGGCACTAGGCCTGACGATCCTGCATCGTTACGATTCAACCTGATCAAAACCAGAACCGGCCAGAACCGGAAGAAATCCGACATGAAACCCGCCATCGATATCACGCCGGTGCGCTCCGCTGCCGACATGCGCCGCTTCATCCGCGTGCCTGTGCGCCTGCACGCCAACGACCCGAACTTCATCGCGCCGCTGGATCTGGAACGCAGCGAAGCGTTTTCGGCGAAGAAAAACCCGTTCTTCGAACATGCCGAAGTGCAGTTCTGGCTGGCGGTGCGTAACGGCATCGACGTCGGCCGCATCAGCGCACAGATCGATCGCCTCTCGCCGATGCTGCGTGACGAAGGAGCCGGCTATTTCGGCCTGATCGCCGCCGAAGACGATGCCGACGTATTTGCTGCGCTGTTCACTACCGCCGAAGCGTGGCTCAAGGAGCGCGGCTGCCGGCGCGCGCTGGGCCCTTTCAACCTGTCGGTCAACGAGGAAACCGGCCTGTTGGTCGATGGTGCGAATACACCACCAATGCTGATGATGGGCCACGATCATCCGTATGTCGGCAGCCGTATCGAGGCGCTCGGCTATCGCGGCGCCAAGGATTTGCTCGCGTATCTGCTTGATCTTGAGAAAGCACCGTCGGAAGGGCTGAAACGCGTGATCAGCAAGCAGCCGAAAAATCTGCGCATTCGTCCGCTCGACAAGTCTCGCTATCGCGAAGACATTGGCACGATCACCGCCATTTTCAACGACGCGTGGTCGCAGAACTGGGGTTTCGTACCGTACACCGAAGCCGAGGTCGAACACCTCGCCAGCGCCCTCAAACCGCTGCTCGATCCGCAACTGGTGCCGATCGCCGAACTGGACGGCGAGCCGGTCGCATTCGGTGTCGCACTGCCGAATCTCAACGAGGCGATCCGCGACTTCGACGGCAAGCTGCTGCCATTCAACTGGGCCAAGCTGCTGTGGCGCCTGAAGGTCCGCGGCGTGCAGACCGCGCGCGTGCCGCTGATGGGCGTGCGGCGCAGCCTCGGCACCGGCTTTGCCGCGCGCACCGTGCCGTTCTTCGTCATCAATGCGATGCGCGACCGCTGCCTGCAGCGAGGCATCCGCAATGTCGAGCTGTCGTGGATCCTCGAAAACAACCAGCCCATGCGACGCGTGCTGGAAATGCTCGGCAGCGAGGTCTACAAGACCTATCGCATCTACGGCAAAACACTGGCGTGAGCACCACAAGCGGCTTGACCGCCCTGGTGCTGGCAGGTTCGCGCGGTCCGCATGAACCACTGGCGATCTACGCCGGCGTCAGCCACAAGGCGCTGATCGAGATCGATGGCCTGACCATGGTCGAGCGCGTGGTGATGGCGCTCGCAGAGCTGCCGCAGATCACCCGCATCGTGGTCATGATCGAAACGCCGTCGCTGCTCGATGCGCTGCCTGCTCTGCGCGCACTCGGTGCGCGCGTACGAAGTCTGCCCGCGGCGGCCAGCCCCAGCCTCAGCGTCGCCGCAGCACTCGAACAGTTCGGCACGCCGCTGCTGGTAACGACCGCCGACCATGCGCTGTTACGGGCCGAGTGGCTGCAGTATTTTCTGGATCACTGTCCGGCCGGACGCGATGTCTGCGTCGCGCTCGCGCGTCGCGAACAGGTCCTGACCGCGGTGCCGGATACGCAGCGCACCTGGCTGCGCTTCGCCGATGGTCATTTCTCGGGCTGCAACATGTTTTATCTGGCGACACCGGCCGCAGCTGGTGTCGTGCAGTTCTGGCGCAGCCTGGAGGCCGATCGCAAGCATCCGCTGAAGATGTTGCGGAAAATCGGCCCGGGCAGTGCGCTGTGCTATCTGTTCGGCCGACTGTCCTTGCGCAATGCCGTCAAGCACATCGGCAAGCGCAGCGGCGCTGATGCCGGGATCGTCGAACTGCCGTTCGGACGCGCGGCCGTTGATGTCGACAAGCCATCCGATCTGGATCTGGTGCGCCGGCTGATCAAAGCCAGCTGAGATCTGTCTGGCGGCGTGTCTCAGGAATTCCTTGATGGAATCGGCGAGGATTTTTCGTGGCTGGCAAGGCGCGGCGGCGAGGCATAGTGGTGACTATGGCGAGGAACCGCAACGCGGCCAGCCGCGAAAAAGACCGCCGACTTCGCACGCGAATTTCCGAGACACGACGCTAGCGGCGGCGACCGCCACTGCGCAGCAGGATGTCCCACAGCGGAGAACTGACGCCATAACGGCGATCCGGCTCGACGAAATGATGCTGCATGTGATTGCGCTTCAGCCAGACGAACCATGGCGCGCGCCAGCCGGCGTGATGCAGCGAATAGTGAATCAGGTCGTAGACCACATAGCCGGCGAGAAACCCGGCGAAGAACGATTGCAGCCCGCTGGCCGGCAATACGAGATAAAACAGGCCGTAGAACGCCAGCACGATCGGCAGGCTCGCCGATGGCGGCATCACCAGGCGATGCGCATCATTCGGGTAATCGTGGTGCACGCCATGGATGATGAAATGAAAGCGCCGGCTACGCTCGCCTTTCGGCTCGTAGTGGAATGCCCAGCGATGCAGCACGTATTCAGTCGGCGTCCAGGCCAGCATGCCGGCGGCGAACCACGCGAGGATCGGCAACGCGGCGATGTTTTCGATCGTTGCGGCGTACGCCAGCAGCGCGCCGATAAGCGGCACATAAACCAGCGGCGGCACCCACCAATAAACCTTCGACAGCGCCTCCATCCAGTCGGGTCTGAACATCCGCACCGATTCGCGCGAATTCGACACGAAACGCCGCGGCGTCGCCGACATGCCAGGCGGTTGCATGCCCATTTCAGGCACCGGCGCGTGCAAGTGGTGCCGGCTGCAACCAGCGTGCCGCCCAGCTCGAGGTCATCTCGCGATTGCGATCGACATCCGGCAGGAAGTCCATCTCGCCCCAGTCGAGCCCTTCGATCGAGACAGTGCGGACCTCGCAACCTTCACTGACCAGACGGTTGATCGTTGACAGATACCAGAGCTTGAGCCCTTCACCGCTGCGCATCATGCCCTCCAGATCGGCAATGAAACGTTCGGCGCCGAGTGCGTCGAAGCGCAGGAAGCCGATCGACTCACCGTCGACCGTCGACATCGGCAGCGTCTTGCCGATCGCGCGCAGCAGTTCGCCGTCGGTCTCGACCTTCATGTCATCACTGTCGTAATGTGACTTGCGGTCGATCGTCACCGTCACCGGCGCCGGTCGCGCGGCGAGCACGCGCCGTGCAATTTCCGGCTCGATCAAAGTATCGCCGTTGAGAATCATGCCCCCGCCGCGCAATTCTTCGCGGACCAGCCAGCAGGTCGCGAGATTGTCGCTGACGTTGTAGAACGGGTTGAAGACGGTGCGCACGCGCATGCCGGACGGCGTGTGCAAGGCCAGCATCGCCTCGACCTGCTCGGCGGCAAAGCCGGTGACGATCACGACCTCGTCGATGCCGGCCCGGCTCAATGCCAGCAGCTGCCATTCGAGCAGGCTGCGGCCGGACAGCTCGATCAGGCACTTGGGGCGGCTTTCGGTCAGCGGCAGCAGCCGGCTGCCCTGTCCGGCACTGAGAATCAACGCCTTCATGCCGGCACGTGCGCCGTTTTGTCCATCTTCCATAGCTTTGGTGCCTCATTCCTCTGGCGCAGCGCGGCAGCCTGCCGACATCTGAATGTCACATTTTACGGTGCCGCTGGAAACGCTGCACGCCGCAGGGACTCCTCAGGCGCCGCGATCGCGGACGACCCTGAGCTCGGGACGACGCACGCGGTTGCCGGTGCCCGGCAGCGGACGCTGCTGCTCCAGCGCGCGAACGCACTGGTCGAGCATCTGGCTGATCAGCGTCTGGTTGCGAATCATTTCGATACGCGGCCAGGTCGCGCGCTCACCTTCGAGCATGAAACGCTTGATCGACTCCATCGACGGATTGGACGTGACGTTGGCGTAACGCCAGATGCTGACATCCGGCACGATGTTGATGTTGCCGCGGTAGTCCTGATCGAGCACCGATGAGGCGATGTCGAGCGTGCTGCGCAACCCACCGGCCGACAGGTTCTGTCGCGCCAGATCGACAACGCTCTTGCTCTGCCCGCGCACGGTCGAATACAGAAAGTCGCGCGCGGCATTGCGCAGGCCACGATCGCCGGGTTCGCGCTTGGCGGAAACGAACGGCAGCACGTGCGGATTGGTCTGGCTGACGATGAAGTGATTGACGTTGTGCAGTCGGCGCATGCGCAGGATCGGCAGATCCGATTTCAGCGAGCCGTCATTCCAGCGCAGCAGCGGCATGTACGGCACACGCTCGCCGCGCTCGTCCTGCGTCATCAGCATCACCGGCGGGAACAGCAGCGGGACCGCGCACGAGGCCAGTACCGCCTCGCGCACACACAGATACGGAAACGTCAGGTGATTCAGCAGCCGCGGCGGCTGGTTGGTACCGGCCGGCGACACCGTGATGTTGATCGAACGTCCCGACAGCGTTTGCGCCTGCTCGAAGCTCAGGTCGCGGACATTGGCGGCAATGGCCTTGCGCAGCTGATCCTGATCCATCAGCGCACGGCGGCGAACGACATCGCGCATCGGCAACATGCGCCAGAAGTGGTAGTACGCCGATTCCGGATCGAGCAATTCCTCGACTTCATGCGTCGCCCGCGTACCCACCGTCGCGGATACCACCGAGCCGGCACTGGAACCCGACATCACCGGCGGCAACAGGCTCTCGCGATACAGCGCCTTGACCACGCCGACATGGAACAGCCCGAGCGTCGCACCGCCCGACAGCATCAGCGCCGAACGACCGAAGCTGAGCTCGATCTCCTGAAAGAATTTCAGCTTGGCGGCATGCGGCAGTTCCGCCAGTTCCATCTCGCAGATCCACTGCAACGCGGATGCCACTTCACGCGTGTAATCGGTGACCAGTTGCTTGGTGCCCACGCGCGCGCGCGCGTAAAGCTGCGCGCTGCCGATGTTGCCGACATTCCAGTGCAGGCCCTGGCGCAGGTGATGAATCAACTTGGCGATATCGTGCTCTTCGCGATATTGGCGGATCTGCCGCAGTCGCGAGCGAATCAGGCGCCAGTCGTACTCGTCGCCGGATTCCTCGGCCTGCCATTGGTCGAGACCCTCGCGCCGATCGAGTTCGGCGGCCGCATCGCGCCACTGCGCGTATTGAGTCGCAGACTCCATTTCGCGACGCAGCTGCCGGCTTTTCGGATCCAAAATTTCGACTCCAGCGGGAAATTGAATGATCGTTATGTTGCCGGCAAGCGCCTCGGCGCCGCAAGCGTCGGCGGACCGTCGTTCGCGCGCGCTGCGCCGTCAGTCCGGCCAAGGCCGATGCGCGGTTACACTCGTGGCGTTTGCTCAGCCACGAGACCGCCTGACCATGAGTTCGCCCGTCGCACCCGTCCTGCAGCGCCTGAACCAGATCATTCTCGGCAAGGAGGCGCAACTCAAGCTGGTGCTTGCCTGCCTGCTGGCGCGCGGCCACCTGTTGATCGAAGACATCCCCGGCATGGGCAAGACCACGCTGGCATTGGCCTTGGCGCGCGTGCTCGGCCTGCACTTCCAGCGCGTGCAATTCACCAGCGACCTGCTACCGGCCGACATTCTCGGTGTATCCGTCTTTGAGGCCGCGACCAGCAGCTTCCGTTTCATTCCGGGCGCGATCTTTTCACAGCTGGTCCTCGCCGACGAAGTCAACCGCGCCAGTCCGAAGACGCAATCTGCGCTACTCGAAGCGATGGAGGAACGACAGGTCACTGCCGAAGGCGAAACCCGGCCACTACCCGATCCATTCTTTGTCGTGGCCACGCAGAATCCCTCGTATCAGCTCGGCACATTTCCACTGCCCGAGTCACAGCTGGATCGCTTCCTGATGCGTATCTCCCTCGGCTATCCGCCGCTGGACGCCGAACGTCAGTTATTGCTCGAACGCGAGCGCCGTGATCTGCTCGACGAGATCACGCCCGTCCTGACACCACAACAGCTGTTGGCGCTGCAACAGCAGGTGCGCGAAGTACGCGCCGCACCGGCGCTGATCGACTACATCCTCGCGCTGGTACAACGCACCCGCGAGTTGCCGGGCCTGCGCCAGGGTCTGTCACCGCGCGCCGGACTCGGCCTGCGCCGTGCCGCACAGGCCTGGGCGCTGATCGAAGGTCGCAGCGGCGTGATTCCCGAGGACGTGCAGGCGGTGTTCGCGGCGGTCGTCAATCATCGCCTGGTCTATGCCGCCGAACGCGATGGCGCGGCAACCAGCGCCGCCGAAATCCTGGCGCAGGTCGCGATTCCCTGAGGTGCACGATTCATGCGCCTGTGGTTGATCGCCAAGATGTTGTTGCATCCGCTGCGTACCGTGCAGCAGCGCATCGACGCCTGGGTGATGGCGCGCGTCAAGCGCCAGCCGGGACCGATCGCGATTCCGCGCAATCGCGTCTACATCGTGCCGACCCGTTTCGGCTACGTGTTCGCGCTGATGTTGCTGGTGATGCTGCTCGGCGCGATGAACTACAGCAACAGCATGGCGTTCATGCTGACCTTTCTGCTCGCGGGACTCGGTCTGCTGTGCATGCACCACACGCACGCCAATCTCGCCAATCTGCAATTGCGCGCCGGCACCATGCAGCCGGTATTC
This sequence comes from Solimonas sp., assembly GCA_036570585.1. Taxonomy (GTDB): domain Bacteria; phylum Pseudomonadota; class Gammaproteobacteria; order Nevskiales; family Nevskiaceae; genus Solimonas. Next base: position 7,501 of record DATCXY010000249.1, read on the forward strand.
GCCGGCGAGACCGCGCATGTCGAAATCCGCATCGACAATCCGTCGGCGCAAACGCGGCTGTCGATCGGCCTGTCGTGGCCACGCGCGGATATCAACATGACCGCGACCGCCGACGTACTCGCCCTGCAAAGTGAACAGCGCAGTCTGGCCTTGCCGGCGACGCGGCGCGGCTGGCTGCGCGCTGGCGTGTTCAGCGTGTCCACCGAATATCCACTCGGCCTGTTTCATGCATGGACCTGGGCCGAGCTCGACATCACCACGCTGGTGTTTCCGCAACCCGCCGTCCCTGGACCGGTGCCGCCGGGCAGCGCGGGTCAGGGCAGCCTGGAAGCGAGCAATCGCGTCGGCCAGGATGAATTCAGCGGTCTGCGCAGCTACCAGCGCGGCGACACTGCACGCGCGATCCATTGGAAGAGCCTGCCCAAGTCGCCACAACCGATGGTCAAGCAGTTCCAGGAAACGCTCGATCAGGATCTGTGGCTGGAATGGAATGCGCTCGCGCATCTCGATGCCGAAGCACGATTGTCACAACTGACGCGCTGGGTGCTTGAAGCCGATGCCATGCAACGCC
>DATCXY010000250.1:0-1978 GCA_036570585.1 Solimonas sp.
GACATGGAGCGCGCCGCCATCCGGCATCGCCGCGACGTCCGGATCGGCGCCGGTCCCGATTGAAACCGGCGCGGCGCGGATGTCCCCCGGCGCTGCCGACGCGTTGGCGGCAAACAGCGATGCGGCGGCCACCAAGGTGACCGCCGCGATTCTCCCCATCGTTCTCATCGCGCTTCTCCCGAGCGTCTGGTGAGCAAGATTAGACCAAATTCCGGATGTGCCACAGAGAGGCTTGATTCGATCCGGGACGCCCTCCCGATGGAGCGGCTGTTCCGTCAGGGTGCGGTTTGCCGATCATCGCCGGCAGGCTTGCGCGCCGAATTCATGGGTAAATCATCATCATGTGGTCAGCGCGGCCACGGGCCTAGTGCGCGATCGCCTGTTCGGTCGGCGCACCGGGATAGGTGACCGCGGCGTGGTCCTGGACCTGCGCGCCTTTGGTCAGGGCTGCCGGCTCGATTCGATCCGGATGCATCAGGTGAAACACGCGCTCGCCACGTGCCAGCAGGTGATCGGTGACGATCCGACGATGGCAGCGCCACCAGACCGCCTCCGAGCACATCATCGCGCAGCGCTGCTTTCGTCCGAGTTCGATCAATTCGGCGAGCCCCGATGCGAATGTTTCGGTGAGCGCATAGTCGGCGTAATTGTGAAAGCTGCGGTTGTCCCAGTACGCGTTGAGTTGAGGCGGGATGGTTTTGCTCTTCGATCTGCGGCCGCCGAGTTCGGCGATCTGCGTGTAGTCAATGCCGAAGGCCGACAGGTGAGCGGGCAGCGTGTCCTTGTTGTACTGCGGGTTGGTACGCGAGCGGGGAATCGTGCGGATATCGACGACCCTGTCGACATCGGCCGCGCGCAGCAAGGCCACGAATTCCGCGATCGTCCGGGTCGAGTGGCCGACGCTGTAGAACGGCAGCGTCATCGCGATCAATGCTTCGCGGATTTCTTGAGTGCGCTGCCCTTGTGGGCGGCGACGTGGTCGGTCCTGTCGCTTTTGATCTCGTATTGCGGATCATCCGCCGACGCGTGATGAGTGTGACCCTTGTAATCGAAGTCGCGGTGGTGGACCTTCACGATCGTGCCGCCGACGTGGCCGGCTTCCGAATTCCAGGTGACGTGATCGCCGACTTTCAATCTGCTGGACATGTCTGGCTCCTGCACTTCAAGCGTGCGCCGATCGTAGCGGCAGCCCGCTGCCCGGAAGCTGAATCGGAGCGTGTTGAAGATGGGCGGCGCGTGCGCTCGCGTCATTCGACAATCGCGCGGTTTGGACGCAGGCGCTAAGCTGCGCTCTCTTTGCCCGGAGCCGTGCCATGCTGCTGCCCGAACTGCCGAATGCCGGCCAGCCATTTCCGAATGTCGCAACCGCCGGACGGCCGTCGGTCGAGCAGTTCAAGCTGGCGCAGCAGCGCGGCGTGACGCGCGTGATCAATCTGTGCCCGCCGGACGAGCCCTGCGCTTACGACGAGGAGGGATTGATGGCGGAGCTTGGCCTTGATTACCTCAATATCCCGGTCGCCGGCGGCGCTGATCTGAGCGAAGACAACGCGCGCAAACTGGCGATCGCGCTGGAGGACATCGACGGCACGGCGCTGGTGCATTGCGCGAGCAGCAATCGCGTCGGCGCGCTGTTCGCGGTCAAGGCCGCCAAGCTCGATCACAAGAGCGTCGATGAAGCGATCGAGATCGGTCGCAGCGCCGGCCTGCGTGCGATGGAGCCGGCGGTTCGCCAGCTGCTCGGCGGCTGATCCGCATAACCTGGTGTCGTGGCTGGCTTGAGTCCGACTACGAAGCGGCGCTGACCGTACGAAAGCCGATATGTACGGTCGGCAGATCGGCCTCCTGACCCTGCCGCGATGAGGCCCGTGCCCGCACGCAATAATTGTCGGCGCACAGGTACGAGCCGCCCTTGATCACGCGTCGCGGTGCCGAGCCACGCGCCGGCATCGCCGCCATCGCTTCGGCCTCCGCGCTGGTC
>DATCXY010000251.1:0-2090 GCA_036570585.1 Solimonas sp.
TGCAGCGTTGCGCCAACGCGCTCGGCATTGCTTTTGGCCGCATCCACGACCCGGTCGGCGGCGGTGTGCTACGGCTGCTGACCGTCTATCCGCACGACGCCGCTGCCGATACCCAGCTGCGCTATTGCGCGCTCGCTGCGCAGACGGTTTGGGCAGAAGGTCTCGACGCCTGCCGGGACGAGGTCGTCCGCAGCGTGATCGAACGTTGCGGACTCGATTGGCCTGCTGCGCAACGCAAGCTCGCTGTCGGCGTCGACACCGCTGCAGCCGAAGCCAATCGCGAGGCACTGTTTGCTGCCGGACTCTGGGGAGTGCCGAGTTTCCGGCTCGCAAGCTTCACGACCTGGGGGCGTGACCGACTGTGGATGCTGACCCGGCAGCCCGCGGGCACATGACATGATCGGCTGACGCCGCCTCGATATTGAACGTCACTGTTGTCTTGAATAAGCCGAACCTGTAGCTTCTGTCTTCCCGCAATTCAGTCGCCCACCCCAGTAGACGGTGTGGCGACTCGTCATTCGAGAGGAACAGAACGCGATGCAGATCGATACGGACAAGCCGGTGCTTGTGGCCGGCGCGAGCGGCTTTGTCGGTAGCCACACGGCCCGCCTGCTCGTTGCGCAGAGACGCAAAGTCCGCGTATTGCTGCGTCGGAGCAGCAGCACGGCCGCACTCAAGGATCTCGACGTCGAGATCCATTACGGCGACGTGCTCGACCCTGCCTCGCTGAAGCCGGCGATGGCAGGTTGCCACAGCGTGTTCTACAGCGTCGTCGATCCGCGCTTCTGGCTGACCGACGTGACGCCGATCTACCGCAACAACGTCGAAGGCCTGATCAACGCCATGGACGCCGCGCTCGAAGCGAAGATCGAACGTTTCGTCTTCACCAGTTCGATGGGCACGCTGGGCATCAATCCGCACGGCCCGGTCACCGAGGACATCGAGTTCAACTGGCACAAGCGCGCATCGCCGTACATCCTCGCACGCCTCAAGGCCGAAGCAGAATTCCTGAAGTGTTGCCGCGAGCGCGGCTTGCCCGGCGTCGCGCTCTGCGTCGCCAATACCTACGGCCCCGAGGATTACCAGCCGACGCCGCACGGCGGCATGCTGCGCGATGTCGCCGCCGGCAAGGCGCGCGCAGCACTCGATGTCGGCGCGCCGGCAGTCGACATCCGCGACGTTGCACAGGCGGCGGTGCTCGCCGAACAGCATGGCCGCAGCGGCGAGCGTTACATCATTGCCGGCGAATTCATCCGCAATCGCGACTTCTACCGGCTCGCGACTGATGCCGGCCGCGTACCGCCGATCAAGATGATTCCGCTATGGCTGGCCTACGCGATCGCCTGGCCGGTCGAGCACGTCTTCAAGCTGCTGCGGCGCAAGGACTACGTCGTCGGCACCGACGCAGTATTCCTGTCCGACGTCTTCCGCGAAATGGACAACGGCAAGGCGCGACGCGAGCTGGGCTGGCAACCGCGGCCAATCGCTGAAACGGTCCGCGACGCGGTTGCCTGGTACGCGAAGCACCCAGCGCCGGCGCCGTCGCAATAGGGCGACGTCGAGTGCCGCAGCGGCCGCCAGCTCGCTGCGCTTAGAGCTGGTAGTAGAAAGTTGGCCCGGGATGCTCGCGTCCGTCGTCGAAGCCGATCTCTTCCATGATCAGCGTGTTGACCTTGTCGTTGAGCGCCAGGATCAGATCCTTGTGCGTCTGCGGATCGGCCGCCAGATTGATGATCTCGTCCGGGTCGACCTGCGTGTCGTAGAGTTCGAGTTGGTTGTAGCGCAGCAAGGTATCCCAGTCGCGCGGAATGTGGTGCTGTGCCGGCGTGAAGTAGCGCGCGAACTTGTAACGCCCGTCGTGCACACCGCGGAACAGCCCGGGATGCGTCAGCACCGGTCCGAGATGGCCACGCTTCATGCCTTCCTTGAGCAGCGCCCACCAGGTCACGGCCTCTTGTTCGCGCATCATCGCCTTGGCGCTATCCGGATCGATGTACAGGGTGGTGTTGTAGTCGTACAGATGCCCCTTGTCGTCGCGCGCAGTGCGCGCGTTCGGATCGGCGATCACTGACGCCAGATTGACGCCCTTG
>DATCXY010000252.1:0-13140 GCA_036570585.1 Solimonas sp.
GCGCATCTGAGTGCCGCGCCTTACCGCCTGGAAGGCACCGAGCTGGCAACGCTGCTGCAGGCAACCGTGCTCGACAATCTCGTCTCGCCGACGATCAATCTCAACAACCTGCATCTACACCTGCGCGATCGCCCAGCGCACTACCGGCAACTGCAAGGCGAGATCGCAGCGTTCATGCAGCAACTGCTCGCCGACGCCGCGCGCCACGATTTGGGCGATGCGTTCTTCGTCCACTACGCACCGAACCTGGGCCGCGACGAACGCGGCGACGAACGCATGAGGCCGGGCGACACGGACAGCGCCGGCACACACGACTTCCAGTTCATGCTCAAGGGCGCGGTCAAGGAAGTCGGCGTACTCGTCATCCTCAACCGCTACTACTTTGATCAAACCGGCCGCTACCCGCTCGGCGAACACTTTCACGCGCGCGCCGCGCCGCGTGATCACGATGCCTTGCTCAAGCTCGCCACCGAGCGCTTCGACCCGAAACGGATGCCACGGATCGTCGGCGTCGGCGACACCGTCAGCGCGCAGACGCAGCAGATCGATGGCAAGCCACAGGTGTTGAGAGGCGGCAGCGACCGCGGCTTCCTGACGCTGGTGCAGGATCTCGGCAAGGCATTCAGGACCGACAATGCCGTGCTGTACGTCGACAGCAGTTGCGGCGAAGTACAAAGGCCGGGGCTCGATGCCGTGCTGCTTGCACAAGGCGGCGCCGAACGCTGGGCCGGCACCCGACACATCAGCGATCCACACGACCCCTTGCGCCTGAACTTCATGTTCCCCGAAGGTCACACACAGTACGTCGCATTTTTTCTGGCGTTGGCCGCACGCATCTCAGCTTAGCGTCGGGCTCGAAGTCCCTGATGATTTTCCGTTCGCCCCGAGTGCTGCGCCGGCAGGCGCGGTGTATCGAGGGGTCTCCCGTGTCTCGATACACCGCCTGCGGCGGCACTCGACATGAACGGTCTTAAATGAGTGCAATGGGCTTCCAGACTGCAACCGTTGACCCGCTCGTCGCCTGATGGTCGCGCTATGTGCAAGTGCTTCTGTTCGGCGACCAAGGCGGCATTCGCCTGTTCTCTGAGCATTAATCACCACTGGCACACACAACGCGTTCGGCTATTCTTCGCCGCAATACTTGCGTGACCGACGGCAGTCGGCGCTGACGATCGCCCGCTATTCCACGGAGAACCCATGTCGTCCACGTCCCCACTCGCGCGGATTCCGGCAGGCACCGGCGCGCTGTTCTTCATCCAGATCTTTTCGACGCTGGGATTCGCGGTTCTGTATTCGACGCTGGTGCTGTACACGACCAAGCACCTCGAATTTTCGATCAAGCACGCGACCGCCGTGATGGGCGTGTTCGGTGCGTTCAACTACGGACTGCATCTGTTCGGCGGTTATCTCGGCGGACGCTTTCTCAGCAATCGCAATCTGTTCGTCGGCGGCATGGTGTTGCAGGTGCTCGGCTGCGGACTGATTTCGACCGGCACGACGCCTGCGTTCTACTGGGGGCTCGCACTGTTCCTGACCGGCAGCGGCCTCAACGTCACCTGCATCAACATGATGCTGACGCAGCGTTTCGCGCCGGATGACAGCCGTCGCGAAGGCGCATTCCTGTGGAACTACGCCGGCATGAACGTAGGCTTCTTCATCGGTTTCGCGGTCGCCGGCCACTACCAGCTGACCGAGAACTACACGAGCCTGTTCCTGTTCGCGACCATCGGCAATTTCCTCGCGATCGTGCTCGCTGCGCTCAACTGGAAAACGCTCGCCGACCGCAACACGCCGCTGCTCGATGCCGAACGCCGCGCGTTCAGCGGCCGATTCGTCGCCGGTATCGCAATCCTGATCGCACTCGTGCCGACCGTGTGGTTCCTGCTGCAACACCCCGGCTCGACCGAGACGCTGGTCAAGGCGATCTGCGCCATCGTCGCCGCCGTGCTGGTCTGGCTCACGCTCAGACACCGCGACCCACGCGAACGCAACAACATGTGGGCGTACCTGATCCTCACGCTCGGTTCTCTGGTGTTCTGGGCGCTGTACCAGATGGCGCCGAGCGGCCTGCAACTGTTCGCCGTCAACAACGTCGATCTGCACGTCTGGGGCATCACCGTTGCACCGCAGTGGATCCAGAACATCAACACCGTCGTGATCGTCATTGGCGGACCATTGCTCGCTGCCGCATTCAGTCGGCTGCGCGGACGCGGATGGAGGATCGACATTCCGACGCAATTCGCTGCGTCGCTGCTGCTGATGGGCGTCGGCTTCCTCGCGCTGCCCGCCGGGATCTTGTTCGCCAACGATCAAGGCATCGTCGCGTTCGGCTGGCTTTTCGCCAGCTACATCTTCCAAAGCATCGGCGAACTGCTGATCTCGCCGATCGGCTACGCGATGATCGGCAAGCTCGCACCGCGCCAGTACCAGGGCATCATGATGGGCAGCTGGATGCTGGTGACGGGCCTCGCCTCACTGTTCGCCGGCGACTTCTCCGGCATGATCCCGGAACCCGCCGGCACCACCGCGCTGGCCACGGGGCCGATCTACGCGAAACTGTTCGCGCAGCTCGGCAGCAGCAGCCTCGCGGTCGGCATCGTGTTGATGGTGCTGATTCCGTTCTTGCGCGGATTGATCAAGGATCGACCTGCCGACGATGCGCCGGCTGCATTGGTTGCTGCGCGGTGATTACCATCGGAGACGATGATTTTCCGTGCCATCACCGACATTCACCTGCCAAAAGCCCTGCGCTCAATCCCGGGTTTCATTTCATTCCATCCGGGCTACGTCGCTGCGTGTTTGACGCCCTTTTGTGCGATAAGCCGCCCTGTTCCAATTAGACCCCGACATGCAGACCGCCACGTTTACGCTCGAAGCCGAATACATCGAAGTCAATCAGCTGTTGAAACTGGTCGGCGTCTGCGACAGCGGCGGCGCCGGCAAACTGCTGGTGGCCGAAGGGCACGTGACGGTTGATGGCCAGCCAGAGCATCGCAAGACCGCGAAGATTCGCGCCGGACAGATCGTGGTTTGCGACGGTCTGCAGATCGCCGTCGTTGCCGACACGGTGGGCGAAGGTCTTGGCTGATGTCACACCGACTGCGATCGACACGACGATCGCCCGCTATCTTGGTGGCTATCCGCTGTCGATGCGCGATGACGTGGCGAGATTGATCGTCGCCAACAAGCTCGCGCCGTATCTGGCGCGCAAATATCCGCAGCGCCATGCGATCCAGAGTGACGCGGCGCTGTACGACTACACGCTGGAACTGAAACAGAACTACCTGCGCAGCTCGTCTCCGCTGCACAAGGTGATCTGGCAGAACAAGATGGATGTGATGCAGAAGGTGCTCGGCCTGCATACGGCGGTGTCGCGCGTGCAAGGCGCGCGGCTCAAGGCGAAGGCGGAGATTCGCGTCGCCAGCCTGTTCAAGGAACTGGCGCCGGAGTTTCTGGAAATGGTGGTCGTGCACGAGCTGGCGCACTTGCGCGAGTTCGAGCACAACAAGGCGTTCTATCAGTTGTGCCGGCACATGCTGCCGGACTATGACCAGATCGAATTTGATCTGCGGCTATTGCTGTTGCAGCGGGCGCTGGATGGGGAAGCGGCGCAGGCCGCACCCACGAGACAAGCAGCGGATCAAACGATCCGCCCGGCGTGAGTCCATGCACCAGCAATTCGGACGAAGGCGTGCTCCTGCAAAAACGTCATGCGCGTGACATCTTAGGGCGCTTGGCGCCGCACTTGATCGCGAGCACGCCATCGCCATTGAGTTCAGTGCTGAAGCCGGCGTTCTGCAGGCGCGTCGAGACTTCATTCGGCACGTCACGCCGGCTGGTCAGTTTGTTCGGCGATCCGGTGTAGTGAAACATCCGGCCGCGCGGTTTCAATACACGCGCAAGCTGGTCGTAGAACGCCTGCGAATACAGTTCGCCGGCAATGCCGAAGCGTGGCGGGTCGTGCAGGATTGCATCGACAGACGCGTCGACCAGTGTCTTGATCTGCTCGACGACGTCGCCGTTGGTGAGCGTCAGTGCGCTCTCCTTTGCGGTGTGATCGGGTGACCATGGGTTGAGCGTGCGTAGCCAGATGACGTCGGGATTTTTCTCGAACGAGATCACTCGCTGTGCGCCTTCGCGCAGACACCAGTCGGCGAAGTAACCGAGACCACCGCAAGTGTCGAGCACGACTTTGCCGCGCGGCTGGATCAGGCCAACCTTGCGCTGCGCATCGTCGTATGGCGACACCTGCGCGGTCGGCAGCATCTTGATGCCGTCGATCTCGAAGGTCGGCGCGCCCCATTCGGTCGGCACCAGCTTGATCAGCGAGTTCGCGAACCGCGCGGCGGGCGCGAAGCGATCTTCGTCCCAGTAGTAGATCGTTCGATCCTTGCAGCTTTCGGCGTATGCATATGCGCGCCCATTCCATTGCCAATGCTCGGTGCCGGTCTCGACGCGGCTCGTCGTGCGCCCGAGATCGAGCGTGCAGTCGAGTACCGGAGCACCGGCGTCGCGCGCGCGCAGCAAGGCTTCGTGGACAGGCAAGGTCAGCAGAGGGCCACGAGGTTCGTTCATTCGCTTTGTTGTAACGCCATTGTTCTTGCGTCGCCGCGTTTGAGGACGGTGATGCGCTCTTGCCTCCCGCCCAAATCAGGCGCGAACTCTCGCATATCGTCGCTGGCCGTGGCGCGGCTCGAGCCGCTTGTCGCTGGTATGGCGACTCGATAGCATCGAATTCCAGGCAGGGGGAAAACATGGATCTGAAAGTCATCGGCGCAGGCTTCGGGCGAACCGGCACCTTGTCCGTGTGTACTGCGCTCAATCAGCTCGGTTTTCCCTGCTATCACATGTTCGAGGTGCTGGAGAACAAGCAGAACAAGTCGCATCTGGATTTTTGGCGCAAGGTGGCCAATCAGAAACCGGGCACGCAATTCGACTGGCAGCAGGTGTTCGCCCGCTACTCGGCGACCGTCGATAACCCGGCGTGCTGTGTCTGGCGTGAGCTGCTGGTGGCGTATCCCGATGCCAAGGTGCTGCTCACTGTCCATCCGCGTGGCGCGGAGGCCTGGTACGAAAGCACGATCGATACGATCTACTTCACGGAAACGATGTGGCAGTTCAAGTTTCTGGCACTGGTGACGCCGTTCGGACGCAAGATGGGCGAGATGTCGCGCAAGCTGATCTGGCAGCGCTCGCACCAGGGAACAATGCGCGATCGCACCGCCGCGATCGCGTACTATCATCAGCATATCGCCGATGTGAAAGCATCCGTTCCGGCCGAACAGCTGCTCGTCTATTCCGTCGATCAGGGCTGGGCGCCGCTATGCGCTTTTCTCGGCGTGCCCGAGCCGGGCGGAGAATTTCCGAATGTCAACGATCGCGCTGCCATCAAGCAGGTGATCAAGGGCATGACGCGCGGCGCTTATGTCCTGCTCGGCCTTGGCGCGGTGGCATGTGCCGCCGTTGTCTACGGCATTTTTCGCGCTTGTTCGTAGCCGTGAGCCCGCAGGCAATCGGTCACGCAGGCACAAAGTTTCAACCCGGCAAACCGACGCAGACACCATGCGTCGGGTCCATCAGATCAGCCAGGAGATACCTTGGCAAGGAAACTCAGCAAATCGCAGACCGTCGTCATGAACTGGCTTAGCAAAGGCTGGCAGGCGTACTGCGTCAGCGGCACCCGCGTCGAGGTCAACGGCAATTCGGTCGGCACGACCGCGACGATGGCATCGCTCGAAAAACTCGGGCTGATCGAGAAGATCGGCGTCGCGGCATGGCAGGCGACGGTGGCGGGGAAGCAGTAGGCGGGGCGGGCCGCACCCGCCCTACGGTTTGACGATCAATATCAGTCCCGCTGTTCAATCTTGTCGACGCGATCCGGATAGAACGCCATGTGATCCTTGATCAGCGCGACGGCGTCGTACGGCGCTTCATAGCTCCAGATCGCATTGACGGAACGTCCGCCGCCGATCGGAATGCTGTAGTAGCTGCAGTCACCCTTGTACGGGCAATACGTCTGGTGATCCGTGCGCTGGAGCAGAGACGTTTTCACGTCCTTGCGCGGGAGATAAAGCACGCCGGGATAACTTGCTTCCCTGAGGATCAGCGCGTCATGCGTGTCGGCGATCACCTGGGCGGCGACGGTCACGACGATGCGGCCGTCGGCGCGCTCGATCGTGATGGGATGATCGGGACCGGGAATCCTGATGGGCCTGGCGGACATCTGCGTTGCGCCTGATGGATTTAGCTCGCATCCGGCTTGAGGCCGAGCACTGCGAAGCGTCGCGCCGGATCGGTCCAGGTCTCTCGCAGGTTCCAGCCCGAATGTCCGGCGACTGATGCGAAGCTGGCGAGATCGTACTTGCGCGAGCTTTCCGTGTGTATCGTTTCACCGACGGCGAAGTCGATGCGGCAACCGCTGACGTTGGCGCCCTGTGCAGCGTCGCTGACCAGATGCATCTCGACGGCGGACTCCTCTTCGTTCCAGCGCGCTTCGTGATGGAATTGTTCGATTTCAAAGTCGGCGTCAAGCTCGCGATTGATGCGTGCGAGCAGATTGAGATTGAACGCGGCGGTCACGCCTTCGCGATCGTCGTAGGCAGCGAGCAGCGTCGGCAGATCCTTGCGCAGATCGACGCCGATGATCGCGCTGCCCTGCGCGCCCGCGTGCCGGCGCAGCTGCTGCAGGAACGCGGTGGTCTCGTCCGTGTCGAGATTGCCGATCGTCGAGCCGGGAAAGAACGCGACGCGGCGCGGCCTCGGAATTTCTCCGGCGAGATCGAAATCCGTCGTGAAATCGGCGACCACCGGCTGCACGTCAAGCTCCGGAAAGCGCGCACGCATCCGCGTCACGGTCAGATCGAGAAAATCGCCGGCGATGTCGATCGGCACGTAGACGCGCGGCGTATCAAGTGCGTCGAGCAGGATCTCGGTCTTGATGCCGGCGCCGGCGCCATATTCGAGCAGCGTGCTGCCGCGTCCGCAAAAGTTCGCCATGTCGGCTGCGTGCTCGCGCAGGATCGCGGTCTCGGTGCGGGTCGGGTAGTACTCGTCCAGCGCGGTGATGCGCTCGAACAATTCCGAACCTTCGTCGTCATACAGCCAGCGGCTCGGCAGCGTCTTGTGCGCCTTGCACAGACCGGAGATGACATCTTCGCGAAACGCTTCGCGCTGACGGGTGCGTTCGTTAACCAGATCCAGCATGTCAGAGATCCTCGGCGAGACGCAGGCCGGAGAACTGCCAGCGCGCATGGGGTGGAAAGAAATTTCGATAAGTCGGCCGGATGTGACCGGCGGGTGTCACGCAGGAGCCGCCGCGCAGCACGAACTGGCCGGACATGAACTTGCCGTTGTATTCGCCGACCGCGCCGGCTGCCGGCTTGAAGCGTGGATACGGCGAGAACGCGCTGCGCGTCCACTGCCAGACCTCGCCGTACATCTGCTGCAGTCCGCTGATGTCGCGTGCCGGCTTCGGCCGCAGGCGGCCGGACTCGACGAAATTGCCGCTGATCGCGACGCCGTCTGCGGCGTGTTCCCATTCCGCTTCGCTCGGCAGACGCTTGCCGGCCCAGCACGCATACGCATCGGCTTCGTAATAGCTCAGATGCGTGACCGGCGCCGCCGGATCGATCGGCTGCGCGCCGCGCAGTGTCATCGTCCAATAGGTGTCGTCGCGCTGTTGCCAGTACAAGGGCATCGCCCACGCCTCGGCGTTGACCCGCGCCCAGCCTTCCGACAGCCACAGCAGCGGATTGCGATAGCCGTCGTCATTGATGAAATCGACCCACTCCTGATTGCTGATCAGGCGATTGGCGAGACGGAACGGTTCGATCAGTGCGCGATGGCGCGGACCTTCACAGTCGAACGCGAAGCCGGCGCCGTCATGGCCGATTTCGATCATGCCGCCTGCGAAGTCGAGATAGCGCATTGCCGGCGGCGCCGTATGCGTGGCCAGCGGCTCCGGAGCTTTGTAGGGAGGCTGCAGCGGATTCTGCGCGAACAGATGCAGGATGTCGGTCAGCAACAATTCCTGATGCTGCTGCTCGTGGTGGCAACCGAGTTCGATCAGCTCACGCACGCGCGCATCGACGTCGATTCCAAGCAAATCGGCGACGTGCGCATCGACGTGCGCGCGATACGACCGCACCGTCTCCAGCGTCGGTCGCGTCAGCATGCCGCGCCGCGGCCGCGGCTGGCGCTCGCCGACGCTCTCGTAATATGAATTGAACAGATAGTTGTAGCGCTCGTCGAAGACCCGGTAGCCGCTCAGATGCGGCAGCAGCACCATCGTTTCGAAAAACCAGGAGGTATGCGCGAGATGCCATTTGGCCGGGCTCGCGTCGGGCATCGATTGCACCGTGGCATCGGCATCCGACAGCGATTCGGCAAGTTTCAGGCTCGCGTTGCGAATGTTTCGGTAATGTCTGCCAAGGTCTTTGGCTTCGGCGACGAAACAGCCCGTGGAGGCAGCATCCATGCAACTCCCCTCTATTGGTTGACCGATGTGCCGCAGCCGCGAGCGGCGGTGCGTCATCGTTCGCTGCCCGGATGTCGGGACCGTGACGGTCAGGCGTCTACGCCCTTGGTCGTTGCAGCAAGGCGGCAGCATTGCCGCAGCTTGCCATCACTTGCTCAAGCATGAAACCCGCACTCCGTCATCTCGTACCGCGAAGCCCGTACCGGGCCCAGCGTGCCTCGCCGAGTTCGTCGCACGATTTTTCCGTTCCTGCAGCGTCGCATCGCTGGCGGCATATCGGTGGTCCTCGGTGATGAGACCGCACAACAGCGAGGCGAAACCTAAGCACAGGATTTCCGAGCGTCAGCTGAACGCCCATGCAATTTGGCATCTCTGGACCGCCGCTTGCATCTCGCGACGTGATTCCGTCATCTCGACGCGGATTCGTCGGAATTCCGACGCGCGAAGGCAGTCAGTCGGCCGCCGCCGGTGCGCCGGTGTCCCATGCGACGCGCCGCTGATCGGACGCTGACACCCGCCCGTAGCTTCGCGGGAATTTCCGACGGGGTGCGGTTCGCGCCGCGGGAATCGCCCGCGCGCGCACCCTGTCGTCATGTGTATTCGCACGCGGCCACACACCATCGCACTGAATGGCTTCACAAATTTCGGGGTGAAAGACTGCATCGATGCCATCTGTTGCCGGCCACAAGCCGGACCGACGACGAATTCGTGGCCACTTCGACGCACAGGCCGTAGTCAAAAACCCCTACACGCTTCGCCCGACATGGGCATAAGCCTGTCGCACAGGACTTGGATCAGCCGGACACCTATCCGGAAAAGCGATTCTCGTCATGGATGTCAGAAACCAGACGCTGCCGCCGCAGCAAACCACTTGTCTTCTGCTCGCGCTGTTGTGCCTGATCTGCGCGGGGCTCGTGCTGCTGCTACCGACATCCGCGTTCGCATCCAGCACCCAGGATGACGACGCCACCCTGATTCCGGCCACCGCCAGCCGTGTCGAGACCATCGCCACGCGTTATCGCGGCGTCATCGCGGACGATGGTCGCTACCGGGTCAGCACACGGTTCAGCAGCTTTGACGGCGAGCCGCTGTCGGTCGGCTTCGAGCTTCCATCGAATGCCAGCGATGCATCGCTCAATGAATTCGGCATTTCGGAGGCCGAGTTGAATGCCGTGCTCAATCGCTGTATCGCCAGTGGTCCGTGCGAGCAGGCCGAGCTCGACCGACAGACCACGCACTACTACCGCGCTCACGGACTGCGGCTGCGTACCGTGCCCGGTCGGCAATCGCATCTGTACGTCGACGTGGCGCAGGTGGTGCGGCGCAATCGCTCGCGCGTGCAGCCGGTGGCTGCGGCGCTGCGTCAGCTCGCGGAGACACGCGGTCGTGACGCACAGTGGACGATGGATGCCGCGGTGGCGCTGGTGCAGACCGGCCTGGTCTATCGCAAACCGTCGCTGCGCGAGAACGGTCGCCAGATCCTCGGTTTCTATCCGCCGCCGCGTGCGCTCGAAAGCGGCTATGGCGATTGCGACACCAAGGCCGCGCTGCTCGCCGCGATCCTGCAGAACCTCACCGATGCGCCGATCATCGGCGTGCACGTGCCGAAGCACTATCTGCTGGGCATCGCCGCCACGCCGCAGCCGGGACAGGCGACCTTGCGCTATCGCGGGACACGCTACGTGCTGGTCGAAGCGGCCGGTCCCGGCAAGCGCCCGCCCGGCGACATCGCGACCAGTACCCAGACCGCACTCAACGACATGAGCGGCGTGCGTATCGATCCCATGTTCTGACGCTCAGTTCGCGGGCGCACGCGGCGTGCGCATGGTCACGAACTCCTCGGCCGTGCTCGGATGAATGCCGAAGGTGTCGTCGAACATTTGCTTGGTCGCACCAGCCTTCATCGCGATCGCGATGCCCTGGATGATCTCGCCCGCGTCAGGGCCGACCATGTGGGCGCCGAGCACGCGATCATTGCGGTCATCGACGATCAGCTTGAGGAAGGTTTTCTCCTGCGAGCCGGTCAAGGTCAGCTTCAATGACTTGAAACGGCTCTCGTACACGCGCAGCCCGTGGCCCTTCGCCAGCGCCTTGTCCTCGCTCAATCCAACGGTCCCGATGTTCGGCAGGCAGAACACGGCGGTTGGAATCAGATCGTAATCGAGCTTTCGGCAAGCACCTGGCTGGAACAGTTGCCGCGCAACCGCCGTGCCTTCGGCGAGCGCCACCGGTGTCAGCTGTACACGACCGATGACGTCGCCGACCGCGAAGATCGACGGTTCCTGCGTACGGAAATCCTCGTCGACCTCGATGAAGCCGCGCTTATTGCGCGTCACGCGCGTTTGATCGAGGCCCAGTTCATCGCGTGGCGGACTGCGCCCGGTCGCAAACATCACGCAATCGGTGTGCAGTACGCGGCCATCGCACAGTGTCGCGTCGAGGCTGCCGTCGGCGCGCTGATCGATGCGCTGAATGTCGGCATTGAACTGCAGGTCGATGCCGTGCCGGCACAGCTCGTCGCGCAGATGGGTGCGCACACCTGCGTCGAAACCGCGCAGGAACAGCTCGCCGCGATACAGCTGCGTGACCTGCACGCCGAGGCCGCGAAAGATCGATGCAAACTCGACCGCGATATAGCCACCGCCGGACACGATCACACGACGCGGCAGCGTCGGCAGGTGAAAGGCATCGTCGGACGTGATCGCCAGCTCGCGGCCCGGAATGTCCGGCTTGTCGGGCGCGCAGCCGGTCGCGATCAGGATGTGCTCGGCGCTATGGCGCTGGCCGTTGATCTCGATCGTGTGCGCATCGCGCAGTCGCGCATGACCACGGATCAGCCTGGCGCCGGCGTCCGCCAGCAACTTGCCGTAGACGCCATTGATGCGCGCGATCTCGCGATCCTTGTTGTCACGCAAGGTCGGCCAGTCGAAGCCGGGCGTGCCAACCGCCCAGCCGTAACTTTGTGCGTGCGCGAAGTCGTCCGCGTACGACGCGCCGTAGACGAACATCTTTTTCGGCACACAGCCGAGATTGACGCAGGTACCGCCGAGCTCCCGGCTTTCGGCAATCGCGACACGCGCGCCGAAGCCCGCGGCAACACGCGCCGCACGCACGCCGCCGGAACCGGCGCCGATGACAAACAGGTCGAAGTCGAAGGACATCGAAGATCCCGGTTTCCGTCTCAGGGCGAACAGCATGCACGCAAACGCGGTGCCACTGCGAGAACGCAGCGTTGTCGCAAACGCTTACACGCCCCGGCTGCGCCGGCGGTAGTCACCCGGGCTGACGCCCGTCCACTGGCGGAACGCGCGATGGAACGCGCTCGGTTCGGCGAAGCCGAGCGCCTGCGCAATCTCGCCGACGGTGTGCTGTGTGCGGGTCAGCTGACGGATCGCCAGATCGCGACGCAGCGCGTCCTTGATCGCACGGATCGACTGACCCTCTTCATCGAGCCGGCGCCGTAGCGTCGACACGCTGATGCGAAAATCGGCGGCGAGCTCGTCGAATCCAGGCCAGCTGTCGGGCGGCGCGGCGCGCAGACGGCGACGAATGCGTGCGGCGATGCTCCTCGGGTTCTGGTACTTGACGATGAAGTTGCGCGGCGCGCGTTGCAGAAATTCCTTGGCGCTGCGTTCAGTCTGGATGACGGGCGCTTCAAGATCGAGCGCGTTGAACGTGAACACGGTCTGCGTCGCATCAAAACCAACGTCGCCCGCGTAGACCGCGATGTACTCGCGCCACCACAGCGGCTGCGGATACGCGAAACGCGCGGTGCGGATCGCGATGCGCCGGCCGATCAGCCAGCACAGCAGTCCATGCAGCATCACGAACAGCGTCTCGTGTGCGAAGCGACGGCGCTGTTCGCCGGTCTCGCGCAGCGCGACGAAGCGCAGCCGCGCCAGTTCGTCGCCGGCATCGAACTCGATACGCGTATCGTCGAGCAGCAGATTGAGAAAACGCGTGCCGCGCTGCAGGGCGTCGCGCAGCGTGCGCGTGTGCAATGTCAGATGACAGAGTGTGGCAAAGCTGCCGACCTTGAGCCGGTGCGTGTCGAGGCCGAAAAACTCATCGTCGAGTGCGCTGGCGATGTCGAGCCACAGCGTGCCGAACGCGTCGGGCGATACGCGCGCTTCGTCGAGCGTGAGCAGTTCCGGCGCGATGGCGGCGCGGCGCAGAAAGTCGGCGGGATCGAGGCCGCGCCGGACGACGCCGTCCAGCGCCTCGCGGACGAACGCGATCGCGACACTGCCCTTTTCGATACTGATCACGTTGCGGTGCCGGGGACGATTTTCCATCTGGGACGGTCGAGTATGGCAAATTCGGTCAAGGTTCACGATGTTTTCGGGCATGCCTTCGCCCAGTGTCGGGACCTAAAATCAGCGATTCAGTCCGGGCCTCGCGCCCACGCCGAAAATGGATGCCGTCATGACCAATCTTTCCGTCCCCGCGCCGCTCAAGCCATACAAGGCCAAGCACAAGGTGCGCTTCGTCACTGCGACCTCGCTGTTCGACGGTCACGACGCGACCGTCAACATCATGCGTCGCATCCTGCAGGGCACCGGCGCCGAGGTGATCCATCTCGGCCATAACCGTTCGGTCGGCGAGATCGTCAATGCCGCGCTGCAGGAAGACGTGCAGGGCCTGTGCATCACCTCGTATCAGGG
>DATCXY010000253.1:0-2783 GCA_036570585.1 Solimonas sp.
TGCGTGCAGCGGCCAGTGCCGGCCTTGCGGCCGTCGTGACGATCAATCGCGATACCCTCGAACAGGATTTCAGCGAAGCCGCGCTGGTGGTCAGCAGTCTCGGCGAACCCGGTGCGCCGACGCGCGTACTCAAAGGCCAACTCGATGGCTTGCCATGGGTGACACTGGCAACGCTGAGCACGGTGCTCGCCGAGCGCGAGCGGCCACGCGAGCGCCGCGCCGCCTGAAGGTTGCCGCGCGATCCGCCGTCTATACTCGCCGTTCATCACGGGAGTGACACGGCATGCGGCGCTGGAACGGCTGGGGCGATGAGTCCGATCACTTTGAACTGAGCGACGACGCGCGCGAATTCCTGCGTGCGCGGATTGGCGAGGGCAGTACGCCGCACGATGCGACGCTCGAAGAAGCGCTGCGAGAGGTGCCGGCCAGCCGGCTCGGCAATACCGCGCGCTTCGATGCGGACGCCAGACTGCGCTTGCTGCATGCGCGCGGCCAGAGTTTTCCGGATTGGGTCGCGATGAAGTCCGGCCGCTTCGGTCCGGTCGCTGACGCGGTCGCGCGGCCGTCCTCGCACGAGGAAGCTGCCGATGCGCTGGCCGAGGCACAGCAACTCGGCGCCATCGTCATTCCGTACGGCGGTGGCACCAGTGTCGTCGGTCATCTGAACGTGCCAGATGTCGACCGACCGGTCGTCAACATTTCGTTCGAACGCATGAATCGTCTGCTCGCATTTGACGAAAAATCGCAGCTCGCGACGTTCGGCGCCGGCACGCCGGGTCCGCAGATCGAAGCGCAACTGCGTGGGCGCGGCATGGTGCTCGGCCACTATCCGCAATCGTATGAATTTTCGACGCTGGGCGGCTGGGTGGTGACGCGTTCGTCCGGTCAGCAGTCGCTGCGCTACGGACGCATCGAGAATCTGTTTGCGTCCGGGCGTCTGCTGACGCCGCGCGGCGAGCTGCGCGTCGGCGGCGTACCGGCATCGTCGGCCGGTCCGGATTTGCGTGAAGCGGTGCTCGGCTCGGAAGGCCGGCTCGGTCTGCTGACCGAAGTGACGGCGCGGGTCCGTCCGCTGCCGCAAAGCGAAGATTTCAACGCCGTGTTCTTTCCGAGCTGGGACGCCGGCATCGATGCCGCGCGTGCCATCACGCAAGCGGAAGTGCCTCTGTCGATGCTGCGGCTGTCGAACGAAATCGAAACCGAAACGCAACTGCGCTTGGCCGGCCACGACGAACTGATCAAATGGCTGCAGCGATATCTGGGCATGCGCGGTATCGGTAGCGGTCAATGCATGATGGTGATCGGTGCGACCGGTTCGCTCGGGGCAACCCGCCGCATGCGCCGCGAGGCACTGGCGATCGCCAAGCGCTACCACGGCGTTCACGTCGGCAAGGCGATCGGCAAGAGCTGGGCGAAAAATCGCTTTCGCGGGCCCCTGCTGCGCAATGCGCTGTGGGATGCCGGCTATGCTGCCGATACCGTCGAGACGTCGGTCAACTGGCCGCAGGCCACCAAAACCATGCGCGCGATCGAGGCCGCCGCGCGCGAGGTGCTGTACGCCGACAACGAACGCGTGCACGCGTTCACGCATCTGTCGCATGTCTATCGTCAGGGCTGCAGCATCTATTCGACCTTCGTGTTCCGCTCGGCCGGCGATCCAGACGAAGACATGGCGCGTTGGCGCCGGCTCAAGTCATGTGTTTCGATGGCGATCATCGAACACGGCGGCACGATCAGCCACCAGCACGGCGTCGGGGTCGACCATGCGCCGTATCTGGTGCATGAAAAGGGCGAACTCGGTCTCGACCTGATGCGTGCGATGGCGCGCGAGTTCGACCCTCAGCAGATGATGAATCCGGGCAAGCTGTTCGTCTGAGTCGCATGTCAGCCCGGCTCGCACTGCAGCAGCTCGATGCGCACTACGACCTGATCGTCATCGGTGGCGGCATCACCGGCGCCGGCACCTTTCACGAAGCAGTGAGGCGTGGCGTGCGCGTACTGCTGGTCGAAGCCGCCGATTTTGCGTCGGGCACCTCGTCGGCGTCATCCAAGCTCGTGCATGGCGGTCTGCGCTACCTGAAGAACGGGCAGTGGCGACTGACGCTGGAATCAGTGCGCGAACGCGAACGACTGCTGCGCGACGCGGCGGGCTTGGTCGAGCCCTTGTCGTTTCTGATGCCGATTCATCGCGATCGCAAACCAGGCCGCTGCCTGATGCAGTTCGGCCTGCGACTCTACGACGCAATGGCCGGCAAGCGTCGCTCGTTCTGGCTGAACGCCGCGCAGGCGCAAACACGCGAACCCGCGTTGCGACATCCAGATCTGCGTGGCGCCATGCTCTATGAAGACGCCAGTACCGACGACGCGCGCCTTGTGCTGCGCGTGTTGCTGGCCGCCATCACCGACGGCGGGACGGCCTTGAACTATGTCGCGGCTGCCGCGATTCAGCGTGACGGCCGCGTCTGTGGCGTGCGTCTGCACGACGCCGTGGCGGGCACAACGCGTGACATCGGCGCGACGCTGGTCATCAACGCGACGGGTGCCGGCGCGGACCGCTTGGCGGCGGCACCCGATGGCGCGCCAGCGCTGCGACCGTTGCGCGGCAGTCATCTGGTTTTTTCACGACAGCAGTTGCCGTTGACGCATGCGGTGACCTGGCTGCACCCGCAGGATGGCCGGCCGGTATTCGCATGTCCTTGGGAAACTGCGGTCGTCTACGGCACGACCGATCTTGATCATCAGGATAAATTGCATGCGCCGCACGCCAGTACCGAAGAACTCGA
>DATCXY010000254.1:0-8552 GCA_036570585.1 Solimonas sp.
CAGCTCCGGCGCACGCAGCGCGGGCTCGGCGCCGCGGCGGATGTCCTGTGGCGCCAGGCCGGCCCAGGTCTTGAGCGCACGCGTCAGGCCGTTCGGCTCGGCGAAGCCGGCGCGCAGCGAGACTTCGCCGATCGGCAGTTCGGCATCGCCAAGAAACTTCAGTGCCAGTTCGCGCCGCACTTCTTCCTTGACCAGGCGATAGCTGCTGCATTCGGCTTGCAGGCGTCGGCGCAGCGTCTGGCTGCTGACATGGCATTCGCCGGCGGCGTCTTCGATCGACGGCAGCGTCTGCGTCTGTTCGAGCTGTGCCTTGAGACGGGTCTTGAGCTGCGACTTGAACGACCGGTGACCGTCGTACAACGCCGAGAGGTCCAGCGTCTTCGGCGACAGAAAACCGCTGAGGTCAGTATGGCTGCGCATCACCGGTCGTTGCAGATAGCGTAGCGGGATCAGCAATCGTGCCTGTGGCTGCGAGAAGCGGCACAGGCCGGACAACATCTCCGAATATTCCTCGGGCCGGCCGGCGCGCGCATGTGAAAAATCGGCGGCGACGACCGGGATTTCTTCGCCGATCAGCCAGCCGGCCAGATGCGACCACAACATGAACCACCACTCGTTGAGAAAACCCTGCGGATCACATTGCGGGTGCGCGGCATGCAGCTCGATCGCCGCCAGTTCGCCGTAGGCGTGAAGCTCGAAAAGCAAGTCCCGCGTCTGCGTCGCATAGAAAGCGAATGCGCGCTGCAGCGTCGCGCCGAGCTGACCACCGCTCACCGTGCCCTCGCACATCATCTCGAAGGTGCCGATCGGGCACGGTGAGCGTGTGAAGCCACAGAATTCGTCGGCCATCAGCAGCTTGAGATTGCGCGAGACGCGGAAGAACGTCTGGGTGTCGATCGGCGCCTGCGCGTCGCGCAGCAGCGTCGCCGCGATCGGAATCGCGTCGCAGATGACCGTTTCGCCGTAACCCTTGGCTTCCGCGCTGTGAATCAGGGTGCGGGCGTAGCGGCTGATCAGACCTGGTGCTGCCATGGCGTTGGCGGATGTAGCGCGCCGGTTGCGATCGAGTCTGCAGCCTAGGCGTCGCCTCACAAGCGGCGCCTGCTGCAAACGGGTGAGAGCGGCGGCTCAGGCGCTGCTTGCCGCCACGCGAGGGTCGCGGACATGACGCCCGAACAGCAGATGATCGATGCTGGCTCGTCCCGGACCCATCATCAGGAACCAGAAGAACACGAGGATGTAGAGCACCTCGTCGAGCTCGACAAACTCGTCCAGCGTCCCGATCGTCGGCAGTACGACCACCACGAGCGCGACGATCATGTTGAAGATCATCGGAATCATCGTCAGGCGTGTCAGCAGGCCGAGCATCAGCAACAGGCCGCCGATGAACTCCATGCCGGCACTGACCGTGGCGCTGAGTTCCGGAAACGGAATGCCCCATTGCACGAAGCGCGCCGCGAAGCCATCCAGGTTGTGCAGTTTGGCCCAACCGGTTTCCAGCCAGAAATAGCCGAACACGAGCCGGACCAGCAACGGCGCCAGCCAGTCGAGCCGGGCCGCGATCGGCGGGAAGCGAGCATACAAAGGGGTTTCCGGTTTCATTTCTGATCTCGTTTTGACAACAGCTGGAATGTCAGGATTCGGGTTCGAAGCGCTGCAGCAACTCGTCGCAAAGCCAGCGTTTCAACAGGCCCGCCGCACGCAGCGGAGCTTCATCGGCAGGCACCCAGTCGATGAGGTGCTCGCAGACCGCGCCGAACGATGCGCCGTTGCGCACTCGCGCCATCAATGCCGCCTCGTCAGCGTCCAGTGCACGCCAGTGCACGTCATAACCGCGGCGCCAGAGCAGCCAGGGGGTCGTCGCCGGGCGCATTTGCGACGCGGGAATCTCTTCGTCGCGTGAATGCGCCAGAAATTGCATCGGCGCATTGCCGCGCAATTGCAGCATGCGCGTCGACGGCCGCAGCAAAAGATTCAGCGCCGGCCAGTTGTCAGGCGCCACACATGCCACGTCCTCGAGCAAGGCAACGTCGCTGTCCATGGCATCGAACACTTCGCCCTGCGCCCATTCGAATGCAGCGAGCTCGACGAATGCCGGACTGATGCCGGGAATGGTTCGAAGCCATGCCGGAAGATGCCGGCCGAAATAGCGGATCGACGGTGTCGAAGACGGATGCGCATCGATGTAGTCCGGCATCAGCGCCGCAAACGCGGCATCGCCCATCGCATGTTTCAGCGTCGGATAGTCATTGCCGAGAACCTCGATCAAACGCAGCCGATACGCTTCGATGTAAACGCTCGCCCGGCGCGATGCCTCGGCGGGCGGGCTGCACTGGATGGCGGAGACGAAGTCGGTGCCGCCCTGCAGCACTTCAAGCTGCATGCGACGCTGTTGCGACAACAGGGCGCTCATGCCAGTGCCCCACGCGGGCCGGCGTCGGCCGCAACACGACGCGCCTGCTCGAGTTCGGCCAGCAAGGTTTCGAGCGGCGGAATGTGATCGTCACGCTCGATCATCGCCGGCACGTCGCCGAAGCGGCGCAGCGCATGCGCGTACAAGGCCCAGACCGCATCGCAGACCGGTGCATCATGGGTGTCGATCAACAGGCCACTGCCCGATGCATCGACAGAGTGACCGGCGAGATGAATTTGCTGCACGCTGCCGAGCGGCAGCCCATCGAGAAAAGTGCGTGGATCAAAACCGTGGTTGTGGCTGTTGACGTAGACGTTGTTGACGTCGAGCAGTACGCCGCATCCCGACTCGGCCACGATCGCGGCCAGGAACTGCCACTCGCTGAGTTCATCGCCGTCAAAACGCAGGTAGCTCGACACGTTCTCGAGCAGGAGCTGCCGGCCGAGCGCGTCCTGCACCTGGCGCACGCGGCGCGCGACATGTCGGACAGCCTCGACCGTGTGCGGCAACGGCATCAGATCATGCAACTGCACACCGTCGATACCGGTCCAGCACAGATGATCGGAAATCAGTTCGGGCTGCGCGCGTCGCGCGAGTGCCGCCAGCGATTTCAGATAGTCCCGATCGAGCGGATCGCTGCCGCCAATCGACAATGACACGCCGTGCATGACCAGCGGATAACGCTCGCGAATGCGGTCGAGAAAGTACAGCGGCCGACCGCCATCGACAAAATAGTTTTCGCTCAGAATTTCCAGCCAATCGATCGCAGGTTCCTGATCGAGTATGGCGTTGTAATGTTCGGGTCGAAGGCCGAGCCCGAAGCCGTGCAGTTCAGTGGTCATGGGACGCGCCTCCGGACCGTTGCTTTGGAAATTGATGAATGGGCCGCGACACCGCATCACCAGGTCCTCTCCCGTCATCGAGAGAGGACCTGGCGTTCATGCGGACTTACTTTTTCGGTGCTTCGAACTTGCCGCCGGCCGTGGCGCAGTCGGTCTTGCTGGCTTCGGTGAAGCCCTGGCCCTTGCACGCGTTCTGGCCCTTGCAGGCGTTTGCTGCGGTCTTGCAGGCGCTTTGTCCCTTGCAGGCATTGGCGCCCATGCAATGGCCAGCAGCGAAACCGGATTCACCGGCCATCGCCATCGGCGCGGCGAGGAACATGGCAGCTGCGGCGGCAGCGACGGACAGACCGGACATCGTGGTTTTCGTGTTCATGAGATTTCACCTTTGGTGATGATGGTTCGTTGAAGAGGAAACGGGCTGTTGCCGGTTTCCGACAGCGGCGCCAGGCCGGCGCTTCGTCGGTCAGCATCGTCGCCGCTGCCGGCGGCTGCGGATATTTCCCGACGTTCCGTGGATATGCCGTCCCGTCCCGACCTGCCTTTTTGATTCGCCGCGGATTCGCGTGCACGAAAAAGTTCGGTCCGGTGGCCAACGGCAATGGCGCCGCACTGCTGAACGAGCGTGGACGCATGCACATGGCTGATGGCGTTCCGGGCATGGCTTGCAACGCCTAGTCGGCCTAGGATGTGCGCCATGGATTCCCGCCCGTTCTCCGACATGACCGAAACCATCGATACTTCCGCGATCGACACTGTGCTGGAGTCGGTGCTGAGCTCGTATCAGCTGCGCGTCGAGATCACCGCCAATGTGCGCTACTGCGGCACCTGGTTCGACGAGGATCCGGCCACCCGATTCGGGCAGTTCCATCTGGTCACCGAAGGCGATTGCTGGGTCAGCGGCAGCGCACTGAACGAACCCGAGCATCTGCTGCGCGGCGACCTCATCGTGTTTCCGTCCGGCATTCGCCATTCGCTGTCGGCGATGGCGGATCCGCAGGCGCAGGCGCCGAGCGAAGACACCAGTACCTCGATGCTGTGCGGCGAACTCGAATTCGTCATGGGCTCGCACAATCCGATCTTCCATGCGCTGCCGACCTGGTTCATCGTGCGCGCGGCGGATAGCAGCGACGCCTTTCGCCAGCTTGCGGAAATGCTGGTCGCGACCAGCACCGACCGGCGCTGGGGCCGACAGATGGTGCAGAACAAGCTCGCCGATTCGCTGTTCACGCTGGCGGTCTGCGAATACGTGCGCAGCGCCGAACAGCCACGTGGCCTGCTCGCCGCGCTCACCGATACGCGGCTGGCGAAAGCGCTGTCGGCGGTACACGAACGCCCCGGCGAAGAGTGGACGATCCAGTCGATGGCGCAGACCGCCGGCATGTCGCGCACAGCGTTCGCCGAGCTGTTCACGCAAACCGTCGGCCAGCCGCCGATCCAGTACCTCGCGCAGTGGCGCGCGACCGAAGCGCGACGGTTGCTGAAAAACCGCCGCTTCTCGGTGGCGGCGATCGCCGAGATGATGGGTTATCGCAGCGAAGCGGCGTTCCGGCGTTTCTTCAAGCGTGTCGAAGGCGTCGGTCCCGGCAAGGTGCGCGCGGGCGAGCGCGACGATGCGGACGGCTGAAGTTTTCGCTGCAGGCTAATCAGCGGCCAGCATCGACAGCAGCGTCGATTTGATGTGCTGCAGATGACGATCGACATGGCGCACGCGGCGTTCAAAAATATGTTCGATCGACAGCCCGGTGAGGAAGCAGTGCACGAAGGTCATCGCTTCCCGTAGCTGCGCCGCGTCGAGCTTCGAGTCGTGGAAGATCGAACGCATGGTCTTCTGATGCGCGCGGATGTGTTGCTCTTCGGCCTTGCTCGGCGTGGTCGGCTGGAAGGCGCGCATCGCCAGCAGAATTTCCAGGGTGACGCGATACAGGTCGTCCTGGTAGTGCTTCCACATGCGGTCGACGAACAGGTCGACGCGCGTATTCAACGGACCCTTGAGCAGGGACGGATCGGCAACGCGTTCGCTGAAGCGCTGGTGCGACCTGTCGAGAATCGCCTGCAGGATGTCTTCCTTGGCGCCGAAATGATGCTGCGCCGCGCCCCAGGTCATGCCGGCACGTTCGGCGATGCGGCTCGATGTGGCGTTGGCGTAACCGCCTTCCTTGATCAGCGCGATGACGGCATTGATGATCTTCTCGCGCGCCAGCAGTGTCTTCTGCGCCTGACGGCCGAGCGTTCGTGGTTGGCCGGTGCTGATGGCGGTCTTCTGGGCTGCGCGCGAGCGCGTTGTTTTTGCCTGGGCCATCAATCGAATCGCTGTTAGCTACGGACCGTTTCCGCAGGCATATTTTCCAACAGTTCGCGGCAGACATGTTCGGCAGCAAGAAATCCGAAGGTCATCGCCGGGCCGAGCGTGGCACCGGCGCCGGGGTAGTAGCGACCCGTGACCGAGGCGGCAACATTGCCGACCGCATAAAGTCCGGCGATCGGCTGACCGCTCGTGTGCAGAACCTGTGCGTGTTCGTTGGTGGCCAGCCCGCCCTTGGTGCCGATATCGCCGGGATGAATTTCGATGGCGTGGAACGGACCTTCGCTCAGCGGAGCGAGACAGGGATTCGGCTGTACGCGCACGTCGCCATAGAGCAGATCGTAGGAATTCTCGCCACGCCGGAAGTCTTCATCCTTGCCGCGCGCGGCAAAGCCGTTGAAGCGCGCGACGCTCGCCTGCAATCCGTCGGCATCGATGCCGAGTTGCGAGGCGAGTGCTTGCAGCGTCGGCGCTGTCGTCAGCAACTCACGACGAATCTGCCGCGGCTGCAGCCAGTTCAGGTGCATGCCGCCCGGCAGCAACGGTCCGAACGGATATTCACGAGCGTAGCGCGCATCGAAGACCAGATACGCGGGCAGGTTGCCGTCGGCGTACATCGCCTGCACGGCGGTCGTGTACGCGACCGATTCGTTGAAGAAGCGTGCGCCCCTTTTATTGACGACGATCGCGCCCGGCATCGAGCGTTCGGTGAACAGCATGCGCGCACGGTCCTCGCCGGCAATATGCATCGTCGGTCCCCACCAGGCTTCGTCGAGCAGGCGCGTCGCGGCGCCGATTGCCTGCGCGGCCATCAGCAGATCGCCGGTATTGCCTGGACTCGCCGCCGACCAGTGCGCCTGCGTCGGCTGCGGCAGATAGCGTGCGCGAAGTTGCTGATTGTGTTCGAAGCCGCCGCTGCCAAGGATCACGCCGCGCGTCGCGCGTATCGTCTGGCGACGGCCGTCACGTTCGATTTCGACACCGGCGATGGCGCCCGCGGTGTCGGCGAGCAAACGCGTGACCGGCGACTGCAGCCAGATTGGCACGGACTTGTCGAGCAGCGAACGGCGCAGCCGGCCGATCAGCGCATTGCCCATCGTCAGCCGTCGCGAGCGTTTCGACACCAGCCGCCACGGCAGGTCGAGGAAATAACTGAAAGCGAGTTTCAGCAGCAGCTTGAACCAGCCCGGCGATTTGCTGAGCAAAATCGCGCCTTCGCTGTTGCTGTAGCCGATCATGCCGAGCACGCGCGTCTGGATGTGCGGCGCCTGCATGCTGTGAAAATCACGCCCCAGCACGCCAGCGTGATACGGCAACGGATCGATCGAGCGCGCACCGGTTTTGGCGCCGGGCAGATGCTGGTAATAGTCGGCGTAGTACGCCATCGCCTGATACGTGACATGACTGTGCCCGGCGAGCCAGCGCAGCATGCGCTTGCCGTGCGTCACGAACGCCTGCACGTTGGCCGCGGGCGCATCGTCGCCGACGAGCTGCGTCATGTACTGCATCGCCTCGGCGTCGCTGTCGTCGATCCCGCAGTCGGCCATCAGATGATTGCCGGGAATCCACAGTCCGCCACCGGATGTCGCCGAGGTGCCGCCGTAGACCGCGGCTTTCTCGACGAGCAGCACCTTCGCGCCGGCGTGCGCGGCACGCAGCGCCGCCGTCATCGCGCCGGCGCCGGAGCCGACTACGAGCACGTCGACTTGATGATCCCAGCGGGTCTCGGCCATCTCTATTTTCCGTCCAGCGTGAACGCGACCACCGCATCGCCGACTTCGTCGCCGAGCGCGCCGTGACCACCGGCGGCGATCACGACGTACTGTGGACCGTCGGCCTTGAGCCGATAGCTGATCGGCACGCCGTGGCCACCGAACGGCAGCTCGTAACGCCACAGCTCGTCACCGTTGCCGGCATCGAAGGCACGCACGTATGAATCCATGGTCGCGGCGATGAACACCAGGCCGCTCGCGGTCTGCATCGAGCCGCCGGAGTTCGGCGTGCCGGTATTGAAGTGATCGCCGAACGGTGCCATGCCGTGCAGATTGCCGAGCGGACGTTCCCAGAGCTTGTTGCCGGTATCGAGGTCGATCGCGACCAGCTTGCCCCACGGCGGCGCCACGCACGGCGTCTTCAGTGGCGACAGGAACGGTCCGCGCACGACCACATACGGCGTGCCCTCCTGCGGACCGACGGCGACCAGATCGCCGCCGTTCATCGCACCCTTGTACTGCGCACGCGGCACCAGCTTGATCGTGAACGGCGCGGTCTGCAGGTTGACGATCATGCGGCGATGCACCGGATCGACCGACACCGAGCCCCAGTTGATGCCGCCGCCGAGGCCCGGATATTCGAGCGTGCCTTTCAGCGACGGCGGCGTGAATACGCCTTGGTAATCGAGCGCGTCGAACGCGTCGCGGCACTTGCCCTTGTCCCAGAACGTCAGGCCCCAGAGCGCATCGCGCGACAGCGTCAGCGGATGCAGCGGTGCCGGCCGGGTCGGAAACGGCTGTGTCGGCGAGGCGTGTTCACCCGGCACGGTCGACGCCGGCACCTTGCGCTCTTCAACCGGAAACAGCGGTTTGCCGGTCAAGCGATCGAGCAGAAACACGAAGCCGAGTTTGGTCGCGGCGATCACCGCCGGGGTCTTGCCGTCATGCAGATAGGTGACGGGTTGCGCAGCCAGATCGTAGTCCCAAAGGTCGTGATGCACGGTCTGGAAATGCCAGCGCACCGCGCCGCTGCGCGAATCGAGCGCGACTACCGACTCGCCGTAATAGCTGAGCCCCTTGCGCTCGTCGCCGCCGTAATGATCGGGCGCGGCGCTGCCGGTCGGCACGAACACCAGATGATGCTCGGGATCGGCCGACATCAGCGCCCAGGAATTCGGCGTGCCGGGCGTCAGCGTCGCGCCGTTCGCGATCTCGTCCGCCGTCACCGCGTGCATCGTCGGCGGCACCGAATCCCAGACCCAGCGCAACGCGCCGCTGCGCGC
>DATCXY010000255.1:0-10783 GCA_036570585.1 Solimonas sp.
TCCGCATGAACGCGTCCAGATCCTGCGGCGCCACGCTCGACACATAGCCCATCGCGCGAATGCCGGGATAGTTGTCGCGCAGACGCAGCGTCCGCACGTAGTCGTGCCAGTCTTCGCGACTGACATGGTCCGACGCTTCCACCATGCCGCGCGCGCCACGCAGGATTTGCATGTAGGTGTCCATGCGCTGCTCGATCGCCGAATCGATGCGCAGCACCTCCGCATCGAAACGCTGCTGCTGGTGCACGATGATGATGCGACGCGTCTGCCAGACGAGCAGCAGGCTCGCCAGCACGACCAGTGCCAGCAGCGCTTGCGCGCGGCCGGGCAAACGCGGCGTTTCGATTTCAGTGACTGCGGATTTCATGGCACAGGCATGAAACGAGCGTGGCATGGCGTTCGATCAACTCACCGCTCAGTCGTAGGACAGGCCCTGCTTCACCCGCGCCGGCGGTCCGCTCGACCATTGCCCACTGCTCGGCGAGCGCCGTGGCGCCCAGTTGCAGGCTGACGCCGCGCAAGGTGTGGGCGACGTGCCGGAGCGTGGCGAGATCGACCTCGCGGATCGCATCGGCGACGCGCGCCCGCTGCACAGGCAGATCGTCGATCAAGGCACCGGCGAGCCGCGCCACGCCGGCCGCATCGAACAATTCGCACAGCTCGTTCCACACGGCGATGTTGAAATCGCCGGACCGCGGCCCGGTGCGCGCAAGCACGTCGGCGAGATCCTGCAAGGCCAGCGGCTTGACCAGCATTTCGTCGGCCCCAGCCTGCAGGCCGGCGCGATGCGTTTCGTCGGAATCCTGCGCCGCCATGATCACGAGCCGCGTGTGTGCGCCGAGCGCATCGCGCAGCGACGGCGCGGCAATGTGTTCGCCGACCAGCACGAGCGACCAGTCCCCGGCGGGCAGCGATGCCGCATCATCGATCAGCACCGGCGGCGGGCAGCCCAGGCGTGCGAGGAGCAGCGCGGCAAGCCGCCGGCTCACGCGGTCGGAATCGATGACGAGAATGTTCATGCGCGCGAATGGTAGAACAAGCGTCCGTCGATAAGCCAAAGCCCGCGCGACGCAGTGGCGTCCACGGCCTGTGGAATAATGCACCCCCACCCCGCACCGCTCGCCTTGCACCCGCCAGGACATGTCCTCGAACACCTCCCCTCTCCGCAGCTTCCGGCTCATCATCATCGGCGCTCTCGCACTGATGATCGGCCTGATCGCCGCGATCTGGCTGCAGCAGCCGGCCACCGTTGCCATCGAATCGGGCACCATGCTGCAGACTCCGCGTCCGCTCGGCGATTTCAACGCCATCGACGAGAACGGCGCGCCCATCACTCGCGAGCAGCTGAAAGGCCACTGGACGCTGATCTTTCCCGGCTTCACGAATTGCCCGGACGTCTGTCCGACGACGCTGGCAGTGCTCGCGCAGGTCGACAAGCGCCTCGGCGATGCCGCCCGGAAACTGCGCGTCGATTTCTTCTCGATGGACCCGGACCGCGACACGCCGGACAAGCTCAAGGCTTATGTGCGCGCATTCGACCCGACCTTCATCGCGATGACCGCGCCGGAACCCGAATTGCAGAAATTGGCACGAATGCTGGGCGTTGCGTACGCCAAGGTGCCTGGCAAAACCGCCAGCGACTACACCCTGGACCATTCCGCGGCACTGATCGTGATCGACCCGCAAGCGCGCATCGCCGGCTACCTGACGCCGCCGTTCGATGCCGACAAGCTGACGACCGACCTGCGCCGTATTCTCAAATAACCTTAATGACTGCCTCCATGACCAAGGCCGACTCCACCGCGAGCTTCAGCGACCGCATCTTCGTGCTGCTGCAACTGTGTCTGCCGACGCGCTGGCTGTCATTGATGGTCTTCAAGCTGACGCAGATCCGGCACACGGGCTTCAAGAATCGGCTGATTCGCCTGTTTCTCAGCGGCTACGCGATCGATCTGACGCAGGCCGAGCATGAGCGGATCGAGGACTACGAAAGCTTCAATCATTTCTTCACGCGCGCACTCAAGCCCGGTGCGCGGCCGCTACCCGATGATCCACAGGCCTTCATCAGCCCGGTCGACGGCACAGTCAGCCAGTTCGGCCGCGTTACCGACGGCCGCCTGATCCAGGCCAAAGGCCACAACTACAGCATTCACGATCTATTGCCGGAAGACGCGGCGGTCGATGATTTTCTCGGCGGCGAGTTCTGCACCATTTATCTGGCGCCTTACAACTATCACCGCATCCACATGCCGATCGACGGCCAGCTGGCGCACTGGACCTATGTGCCGGGCCGCCTGTTCAGCGTCAACGCCGCGACCGCACGCGCGCTGCCGAACCTGTTCACGCGCAACGAACGTCTCAATGCGCGTTTCGACACACCGGCCGGCGCGTTTGCGCTGTCGATGGTCGGCGCACTGTTCGTCGGCTCACTCGAAACCGTCTGGTCGGGTCGCGTCAGCCCGCCGCATGTACGGCGCCACGACAGCGGCCAGTACACACCGATGGGCCCGGTTGCGCTGGCGCGCGGCGCGGAGATGGGACGCTTCAACATGGGCTCGACCGTGATCCTGCTGGCACAGCCCGGCGCCCTCAGCTGGTCGGACAGCCTGCGGCCCGGTCAGTCGATCATGCTCGGTGAATCGCTGGGCCGCTGGAATCCGAAACCAGCGTAAGTATCGCGGCAACGAACTTCCGCGCGATTGCACCGATCTAAGCGGTTCCACAAGACGATGATCACCCTGCCTTGCGAATGAATGCCACGCTGCAATCATGGTCCGCACGCCTGCTCCCGGCGCTGGCGACGGGTCTGCTGGTGTTGGCGAGCGGCAGCGCCGCGGCCACCACCACGGCCGAGCTCAACCTGCCGCAGATCGGCGAACCGGCAGACAACACCCTGTCACCCGCGCAGGAGAAGGAGCTCGGCAAGCAGGTCGTCGCGCAGCTCTACGCCGCAAACTACACGGTCGACGATCCGGAATTGAGCGACTACGTCAACGCGATCGGTTATCAGCTCGCCGGGGCCAGTGCCACGCAGCCACCGCCGCTGACGCTATTTGTCGTGCAGGATCCGCGCATCAATGCGTTCGCGCTGCCCGGCGGCTACATCGGCGTCAATGCCGGCACCCTGCTCGCCTCCGACAATGAAAGCGAACTGGCCGGTGTGCTCGGCCATGAAATGGCGCACGTCACGCAGCGCCACATCGCGCGCTCGGTCGAAGACACCAAGGTCAGCACGATCGCAACCTGGCTGGCGGTCATCGCGGCGATCATCGCCGGCTCGTCCGATCCGGACATGGTGCTGGGCGCGCTGGCAATCGGCCAGAGCGTCAA
This sequence comes from Solimonas sp., assembly GCA_036570585.1. Lineage (GTDB taxonomy): Bacteria > Pseudomonadota > Gammaproteobacteria > Nevskiales > Nevskiaceae > Solimonas. The sequence continues at coordinate 3,331 of DATCXY010000255.1, forward strand.
CTACCAACGCCAGATCAGCTACACGCGTGCGCATGAGCAGGAAGCCGACCGCATCGGTATCCAGACGATGGCCGCGGCCGGCTTCGATCCCGAAGGCATGGCAAGCTTCTTCGGCAAACTGCAGCAACAGGCGCGCCTGTATGGCAACGGCGTTCCCGAGATCCTGCTGACGCATCCACTCAGCACCAACCGCATGGCCGAGGCGCGCGCGCGCGCCGCCGAACTCGGCCCGATCCATCACACGGATTCACTGGAATTCGGGCTGATGCGCGCCCGCGCCCGCGTCCTGTCGAGCGAACAGCCCGGCGAAGCACTCGATTACTTTGGGCGCGAGATCAATGCTGGACACAACACACTCGACAATATCTACGGCCTGGCCTACGCGCAGCTGATGCAGAGTCAGGTCATCGCCGCGATGCAGACACTGGCGCCGCTGGTCGAGCGTTATCCGAAACAGGCCAATATCCAGATGCTGCAGGCCGACCTGCTCGCGCAGAACGGCAAGAACGAGGCCGCGCTCAATATCTATCGGCGAGTGCTGCAGTTCTATCCACGTTATGCGCCGGCGATGCTGGCCTATGCAGAAGCCTTGATGAATGCCGGGCAGCCTGGTGCGGCGCGGCAATACCTGCTATCGCACGAACAGGCGCAGGGCACGCAGATGGAAACCTACAAGCTGCTCGCACAGGCGGCCCGCGAAAGCGGCAATCTCGCCGAAGCGGCCTACCAGATGGGAAGCTATCTGATGCTGCGCGGCGACGCCGGCAGTGCGCTCGCGCAAATCGACGCCGGCTTGCGCTTGCCGGAGCTGACGGCGCAGGAACGCTCACGACTGGTCGCCAAGCGCACCGAAGTGCGCAATGCCCTGCCCGACAACTATCGCTCACGCTCGTAGGGCGTCACCGCATCGAACACGCGCTTGACGTGCTTTCAGTGCGCGAGCAATCCGGCGCTGTACATCCAATCGCGACAGTCGCAGATCATCGTCTCGAGAGTCTGCGGCTGATAACCGAGCTCATCCTGCGCACGCTGACTGCTGCAATAGAGATTTTCGGCCAGCAGCACGACGGCATCGCGCGTGACATCCGGTTCGCGGCCAAACAGCGGTGCCGCCCATTCCTCGACGGCGGCATAAGCACGCAGGAAACGCGGATGCATGACCACCGGTCGCCGCCGGACGCCGATCAGCCGCGCGATCTCCTGTACCAGCCCCAGATAACTGGCCTGCGCACCACCAAGCAGATAGTTGGCGCCAACGCGTCCGCGCTCGGCGGCAGCGACATGCGCACGCGCAACTTCGCGAACGTGGCAGAAGCTACCACCACCCGGCGGCATCGCCGGCAGCCGCCCCTGGCGTACGAGCCGGAAGATCCGTGACCAGCTGGCGGTGTCGTAGGGTCCGATGATGTTCGACGGATTGACGATCACCGCCGGCAGCCCCGCGCTGATGCCTTTGCGCACTTCACGTTCGGCGAGCGCCTTGCTGCGTACGTAGTTCACGCCATCGGTGCTGGCGCGCGTCGGCGTGTCCTCGGTGATCGTACCGCCGTGGATGCCGTAGGCGACGATGCTCGATGTCTGGACGAATCGCCTGGCCTTCGCGTCGAGCGCGGCGCGCACGACGTTGCGCGTGCCACGCACATTGACCTTGAGTTGCTCGACGTGCGTGCGATTCCACAGGCTGGTGTTGCCGGCCACATGAAACACGCAGTCCACCTCCCGCGGAATGATGCCACGCAGGGTGCGCTGGTCGGACACATCGCCGAAGACGCGCTCCAGTCGCGCAAACCGGGCAAGCGGCGTGACATCGGAATTCGCGCGATGCAGAGCGATGATGTTCCAGCCCTGCGCGTGCAGTTCCTCGATCAGATTCAGACCGACAAAACCTGTTGATCCGGTGACGAATGCCGTCTTTGCCAAGCGCCTCTCCTCCGCCGACCTTTCTGATTATGACTGCAGTCCAGCGATCAAGTGGCCGCCGGGCACGCCAAGCGTTGCGAGTGACCGCAGGTCGCGAGCGGCCGGAACACGGCAAGCGCAGCGTACATAAATACGTGAGCATTGCGAGCATCGCTCGCATGCGCGAGTGAGCACGGCCGAAGCATCGCTTTGCAGCATGCGAACGCGCACAGCAGTTCAGACGCCCGGCAGGCGCATGGCCTCGTCGATTGGCGTAATCGAGCCCCAGCGCTTGCAGCTCGGACACTGCCAGAATTGCTGCCGCGGCGAAAATCCGCAATTGCTGCACTGGTAGCGTGGCGTGCTTTCCATCAGCCGTCGCAGCGCCTGACGCAGACTGGCCGCCGGCTTGTCGAGGCCTGCCGCGATCACACCCGGCTGCTTTTCCAGAACCTCGAGGAACTGCGCCAATACTGCGCGGCTCGGGCGGATCTCCAGACCTTCAGCGAGACGGTCAAGCGGATCCAGGCCTTCGTCCGCCAGCAGCCGCGCTTCAGCGACGTACGGCAGACTGCTCGCGGAAGTTTCCTTGGCATCGCTGAGAAACTGCAGGAAGCCTTCGCCGCTGCCAGTATTCTGCGAACAGCGATACAGCGGTTCAATCACGTCGGGCAGGAAGCGAGGATCGAGCTGGAATGCACGCAAATATGCCTGCGCTGCCGCGGCAAACTGCTCGCGCGCTTCCAGCAGAACACCGAGCTGGAGATGGGCGCGCACGCAATCGCCGTCCTCATCGAGCGCACGACGCACATGCCGCAACGCAATGTCGTCCTGCTTTTCGCGGCGCGCCTCGTCGGCGATCTCGCATTCGTATTGCGCAATCAGCGCGCGCCGCGATTCGCCCTGCGCACCCTCGAGCCGGCGCGCGGCGGCAATCGCATGTGTCCAATCGCGGCTCTGCTCATAGATGATGCGGATCTGGTCGAGCGCTTCGCTGACATAGCGACCCCCGGTTGCCAACTTCTCGAATTGCGCCTCGGCGTGATCCATGACACCGGCGCGCAGGTAATCATAGGCCAGCTCGCGACGCACCTGCGCCTGGACATCGTCCGATAGCCCGGTCCGCGCCAGCAGCGCCTCGTGGATACGCAGCGCGCGGTCGATCTCGCCACGCTTGCGAAACAGATTGCCAAGGGTGAGATGCAACTCGACGGTCGAATGATCGATTTCGGCGACGCGGGTCAAGGCGGCGATCGCCTGATCCGGATCGTCGGACGCCAGCTGCGTCAGCAGGCCGCCGAGCTGTTCCGGTTGCAGAACTTCGGCGCCATGCGTGGAGACCTTCGATTTTCTGCCCAACACCCAGCCAAGCACCAGCCCCAGCGGCAGCAGCAGCCAGGTAAACAGGGAGTCCAGCATCTAGCGGGTTTCGGTGGTCGTGCTGACCGGCAGATTGCGCAGCGTGCGCAATTCGCCCTCGGCCTCGCGCAGTTGCTTGCGCAGACGACCCAGTTCCAGGCGCATCGTGAACAGGCGCGCGGCGACTGCGGCAATGGTCAGCACGATGCCGATCGAGAACGCCGCAATCAGCACCGCGATCAGCGGAAATTCGGCCGTGCCAAACAAATAATTGAAGATGACCGGTTGTGCGTTGAAGTAACCGATCGATGCGCCCAGCACGAGGATCACCAGCAGGACGACGAGAATGGCGATTCGGGACATAGGCTTAGTTCACACCGACTGCGCCGCCCATGGCCGCCTGCGCGGTCGCGGCTTCCTCGGCGGCAACCGCGTTGACACGTTCGCGCATTTCCTTGCCCGGCTTGAAATGCGGTACTCGCTTCGGCGGAATCTGTACCGGCTCGCCGGTCTTGGGATTGCGCCCGACACGCGCCGGACGATGATGCAGTGCAAAACTGCCGAATCCGCGGATTTCGACACGCTCATCGCGCGCCAATGCATTGCTGATCTGATCCAGAACGAGTTTCACGGCAAGCTCCACATCCTTGTGCATCAGATGCGTTTGCTTGGCTGCGAGCAGCTCGATAAGTTCAGACTTGGTCATAAGTCCCGGATCGATAAGCGTTTTGGCGGGCTAACAATAGAGAAAAAAAAAGGACCACGCAAGCGTGGTCCTCGATTTTTCCCAGAAAATCCGGGCAGATAGGCGAATAACTTAATTAATCGAGATTAATTGTTGCCGCCAATCTGTTCCTTGAGCAGGTCGCCCAGGCTGGTCTTGCCTGTCGACGCATTGCGGCTGTATTCCGCCACCGCTTCCTGCTCTTCCTGGATCTCCTTCTCGCGAACCGACAGAATGACCGTGCGGTTCTTGCGATCGACGCCGATGAAACGCGATTCCAGCTCGTCGCCTTCCTTCAGCACCTTGGTTGCATCTTCGACACGGTCACGCGACAGATCGGCGGCCTTGATATAGCCCTCGATGCCGTTGCCCAGATCGATGACCGCACCGCGTGCATCGACCGTCTTGGCGACGCCCTTGACCATCTCGCCCTTGGTATTGGTCGCGAGGAACTCGGACATCGGGTCCTGGTTGACCTGCTTGACGCCCAGCGAGATACGCTCGCGGGCACCGTCGATCGCCAGCACCACGGCATCCAGTTCCTGACCCTTCTGGTAGCGACGAACGGCCAGTTCGCCCGGCTCGTTCCAGTCGGGATCCGACAGGTGCACGAGACCGTCGATACCGCCATCGAGGCCGATGAAGATGCCGAAATCGGTGATCGACTTGATCGCGCCGTGAACCTTGTCGCCCTTCTGATGATTCTGGGCAAACTCTTCCCACGGATTGGCACGGCACTGCTTCATGCCCAGCGAGATGCGGCGGCGTTCGCCGTCGATGTCGAGGATCATCACTTCGACTTCGTCGCCAACCTGCACGACCTTGGCCGGATTGACGTTCTTGTTGGTCCAGTCCATTTCCGAAACGTGGACCAGGCCTTCGACGCCCGGTTCGATCTCGACGAACGAGCCGTAATCGGTGATGTTGGTGACCTTGCCGAACAGACGGGTGCGTTCCGGATAACGACGTTCGATGTCGCTCCACGGATCGGCGCCGAGCTGCTTGAGGCCGAGCGACACGCGGCGACGCTCGCGGTCGTACTTGAGAACCTTGACTTCGATTTCAGCGCCGACCTGCACGACTTCGGCTGGATCCTTGACGCGCTTCCAGGTCATGTCGGTGATGTGCAGCAGGCCGTCGATGCCGCCGAGATCGACGAACGCGCCGTACTCGACCAGATTCTTGACGACGCCCTTGAGCACCACGCCTTCCTGGAGGTTGGCGAGCAGGGTGTCACGCTCGGCCGAGTATTCGGCTTCGAGCACTTCGCGACGCGAAACGACGACGTTGTTGCGCAGCTTGTCGAGCTTGATGACCTTGAACTCGAGCGGCTTGCCTTCGAGATACGAAGTATCGCGAACCGGGCGGACGTCGACCAGCGAACCCGGAAGGAACGCGCGGACCGTGCCGATGTCGACGGTGAAACCGCCCTTGACCTTGCCGGTGATGATGCCGATGACCGTCTCTTTGCCCTCGAAGGCCTTCGCGAGGCGCTCCCAGGTCTTGATGCGCTCGGCCTTCTCTTTCGAGAATTTGGTTTCGCCGAAACCGTCTTCGACAGTTTCCAGCGCGACTTCGACTTCGTCGCCGACTGCAACCGTGACCTCGCCGTCGACCGCGAATTCGATCAGGGGAATCACGCCTTCGGACTTCAAACCCGCGTCGACGATGACGACGTCGGCCTTGACCGCCAGCACGCGTGCAAGGACGATCGTGCCAGACTGCATGGACTGGCCGCCGGTCAGGCTGGCCTCAAACATCTCAGCGAAACTTTCGCTCATTCGGTACTCGTTAGTAATGGATATTCCCCACGCCTCGTGCTTGGGGTCCTAGTTAGTAAAAAACGGCTCGCATCCATGCTTGCCGGCCACAAGTCCGAGCCTGGAAAGCTCGTAACCAATGTTCTTTTCCGCGCCAAAATGGACGAAGAACGGACTTAGACGAACCTGGACCGCTGCAACAAGGCTTCTATTTTTTCCAGCACAGCTGCTGGCGGAAGTCCAGTCGTATCAACGACTTGCGCCCCATCTGCCGCCTTCAGCGGTGCGATGGGGCGATTGCGGTCGCGCTCGTCTCGGGCGCGTATCTCCTCGCGAAGGGTCGCGATTCTAGCCTCAATCCCCTTTGCGCTCAACTGCTTGTACCGACGTTGCGCGCGCTCGTCGGCGCTGGCTTCCATGAAGATTTTCAGCTGCGCGTCGGGGAACACGATCGTGCCCATGTCACGGCCATCGCCAATCAGGCCCGGCGCCTGACGAAAATCCCGCTGCTGCTGCAGCAGCGCCGCACGTACCGGCGGCTGGGTGGCGATCAGCGACGCCAGCGAACCGGTCGATTCCTTGCGAACGTCATGCGTCCAGTCCTCGCCATCGACGAGGATCGCCTCGTCTTCCTCCGTCGCACCGACGAAGCGGATCTTGAGTGTCGGCGCAAGGCGGGCCAGGGCCTCACCGTCATGCAGGTCGATATCGCGACGATGACCGGCGAGCGCGAGGATGCGATACAGCGCGCCGCTGTCGAGCCGATGAAAGCCGAGCCGCGTCGCCAGCCAGCGCGTCACCAGACCCTTGCCGACGCCGCTAGGACCGTCGACCGCGATGACCGGCGACAGGCTCGGATGCATGGTGCTTGTGCTTGTCATCGGCATCAGGCCAAGGTCAGTGCAGCAAGCTGCGTGAAGTAGTCGGGAAAGGTCTTGGTAACGCAACCCGGCTCGTTGATGCGCACGGGCACACCGCCGCAGGCCGCCAGCGAGAAGCTCATGGCCATGCGGTGGTCATCGTAGGTATCGATCGCCGCGCGACGCACGGTCGCCGGCGGCTCGATGCGTAGATAATCCGCGCCAGAGTCCACGATCGCGCCGAGCTTGGTCAGTTCTGCCGCCATCGCCGCGATGCGGTCGGTTTCCTTGACGCGCCAGCTGCCGATGTTGCGCAGTACGCTCGGGCCGTCGGCGAACAGCGCGACCACCGCCGCCGTCATCGCCGCGTCCGGAATGTGATTGAAGTCTGCATCGATCGCCCGGGGACGGAACCCCGCCGCCAGCCCCGGCGAGCCCACCTCGGTCCAGTCGTCGCCCTGCTCCACGCGCGCGCCCATGGCCGTCATGACCTCGGCGAAGCGCATATCGCCCTGCAGGCTGCTGCTGCCCATGCCGAGCACGCGCACCGGCCCGCCGGCCAGCGCGCCGAGTGCCAGGAAATACGAGGCTGACGACGCGTCACCTTCGATCGCGAAAGCACCGGGAGCGCGGTAGCGCGCGCCGGCCGCGATCGTGAAGCGTGGCGCGGCTGCCGCCGAGACATCGCGCTGCACTTCCACACCGAAGCGCCGCATCAGCGCCACACTGAGATCAATGTACGGCTTCGAGATCAGTTCGCCCTCGACCTCGATCACCAGATCGTGCTCGCGCGCGAGCAGCGGCGCCGACTGCAGGATCCCGGTCAGGAACTGGCTCGATGCGTCGCCGCG
>DATCXY010000256.1:0-5494 GCA_036570585.1 Solimonas sp.
ATGAAGTCGACATTGCTCAAAAGTTTGCCGCTGAACTGCAGCTCGTGCGACCACTGATGCTGATACGTGCGCGGAATCACCAGCGGCGTGCCGCCGGGACCGCCGGCGGCGATGCCGGCCGGGCCGTCGTAGGCCTGCGTATCGACACGAAATCCGCTTGAACCGCCACCACCGCCGAGATCGGCGTACTGGTCGTCGTGCATGCGCCGGTACGCGCCGATGTACTTCACGTCGAATGTCTCGGCGAGCGGCATCGACAACACCAGCGTGTGACCCTGCGTGCCGGTCCGCGACGGTTCGAACGGCGCGCCGGTCGCGAGCTTGTCGAGCCTGTGCGTCGAATACACCGATTCGGATTGCGCGTACGGCTTGAACAGATCAGCTTGGCCGTGCGGCGTGTACGACGGGATCACGCCCTGGAACTGGTAGTTGTAGTACTGCAGGTGCGAGCGGTCGTACGAATAGTCCGCGGTCAGCCAGTCGGCCGCGAGCCAGCGCGCGTCGATGCGCGCCGCCCATTCCTTGTGACCGCCGAAATCGCCGCCGGGTCCGGTGTTCTCGACGAAGCCGTCCTGCCGGCTCAGCAAGCCGGCGAGCTTGACCGCGAACGTGTCGCCGAGCGGCAGGTTGATCGAACTCTTGCTGGTCAGCAGGTCGCGCGAGCCGTAGCTGAGTTGCTGTTTGATTTCGACGCCGTCGACCGACGGCCGGCGCGTCACCATGTTGACGGCGCCGCCGGTGGTGTTGCGGCCGTACAGCGTGCCCTGCGGGCCGCGCAGCACCTCGATGCGTTCGAGATCGGCGAGATCGAGCGCGAGCCCTGAAGATCGGGCGATGTAGACGCCGTCCAGATAGATGCCGACCGCCGGATCCTGCGTCACCTGCGCATCGTTGACGCCGACGCCGCGGATCGTGATGCGCAGCGTGCTGGCCGACAGCGGATGCGGTTCGATCACCATGTTCGGCACGTTCGCGGCGAGGTCCTGCACGCCCTGCACGCCGCGCTGCTGCAACTGGTCGGCGTTGAACGCTTCCATCGAGATCGGCGTTTCCTGCACCGACGCCGTACGACGCTGCGCCGTGACGATGATCTCTTCGAGCGCGCTACCGTCCGCATTTTTTGCCACTGGCAGCGGCGCTGGCTTCGGTGCGCTCAAAGGGATGGTCGGCAGCGGTCCGCTGTGGTCGGCGGTTTGGTCGACGGGCGGTGTGCTGGCATCCGGCGTGCTGGCCGGCAACTCGGCGACCTGTGCAACGCTCGCTCCGGCGTGCAACGCCAGCCCGAGCAAACCCCAACGGTATTCGCTACGCATTGCTTCTCTCCCCTGCCGCTGTACGCGTCGCTTATTGCGCCGCGCTATTTGTGTTTTCGATCTGCCACTGCAGGCCGGTGATGGCCTCGGAGCGTGCCCACAGGTCGCGCGCGAGCGCTGGATCACGCGCGGCCGCGCCCAGTCGCGACACGGCGGGTGCACCAAAGCTCTCAAGCAGCCAGCGCGGCCCGACCAGACTGCCCGGCGCAAAGCGGTTCGAGGTCGCGGCGCTTACCACCGGCATCGCACCATTCTCCGGCGATTGGCCGACATAGCGCAGGCCGCCGCCGAGTATGGCGGTGGCGAAGCGCTGAAACAGATTGTCTTGCTCCGAGCGCTGCCGATTGCGGCCGAGCTGCGTGCGGCAAACGCCGGGATGCGCGGCATAGCTCGTGATCGCGCTGCCGGCCGCGGACAGACGTCGCTGCAGCTCGAGCGCGAACAGCAGGCAGGAAAGCTTGGCGCGCTGATAGGCGATGATCGGCTCGTACGCACGCGTGGACGCCAGATCATCAAGATCAAGCCTGGCGTGACGCTGCACCATGCTCGATACCGAGACCACGCGCGCGGCCTTGGCCTGCGCCAGCAGCGGCCACAGCGCATGCGTCAGCCGGAAATGCCCGAGATGCGCGATCGCGAATGTCAGCTCATGACCGTCGGGGGTGACGACGCGACGTGCCGGCGGATAGATGCCGGCATTGTTGACCAGGACGTCGATCGCATCGCCGCGTTCGCGCATCCGCATTGCGAAGGCCGTGACGCTGGCCGGATCGGCGAGATCGAGCGCCTCGGCATGCAAGCGCGTCGCGCTGCCGCCGTGCTGCTGCAACTGCTCGATGACGCGCTGCGCCCCGGCAAGATTGAGATCGGCAATCGTGATGTCGTAGCCAAGGCGATGAAATTGCGTGACGCATCCCCAGCCCAGACCGCTGGCACCGCCAGTGACGACGACATGCTGTTTTTCCATGCCGGTATGATACGGAACGTATCGTACACGTGACCATCGCTCAAACGGACGAGGTGCGGCTGCTCAGCGCGCGCGTTTTTTCTTGCTGATCCCGTCCAGCAACAGTTGCACGAGGCCGTGGATCCAGTCGGTGCTGAGCGCGTCGAGCAGGAAATAAAGGCGAATCGAGATCGCGCCCTGGATCACGTCGATGACGAGTTCGATGTTCGTATCCGCTGTCAGCTCGCCGCGCTTGATCGCGTGCTGGAGCACATGGCGGATCGGCGCGCGACGGCGGTCGTTGATCTGCGTCAGCGCCGACGACAAGGCCGGGTTGTTGATGCACTCGGCGACCAGATTCGGCAGCACGCCGCGCAGCGGCGAGTCCTGCATGATCGAAGAGAACTGGCCAAACAGCGCGATCAGGTTTTCCGTGAGACTGCCACCGACTTCCGGCATCGCGATCGGCATTTGCTCGAAGACCGCGAGCACCAGATGTTCCTTGGTCTTCCAGCGGCGGTAGATCGTGGTCTTGCTGGCGCGCGCGGTCGCGGCGACACGATCGATCGTCAGTGACGCGTAGCCGCCGTCGTGCAGGATCTGCAAGGTGGCGTCCAGAATCGCGCGCTCGGTGGCAAGGCCGCGCGGACGCGGCGCGCGTCGCGTCGGGGTCGGAGCATTCGGGCGTGCGGGGCTCATTCGGAGGCGCAATGGGGACGTGTGCGGGGGCGATCAGCCGCGAGCGGGCGATGTTACCCGATGCCTGCATTGCTGATGGTGTTGCGCGATGATGCTGGCGCGGCGGCATCCGTTGGCTGGGCGCGATCGTCGGCTTCGATCGATTTGCAAAGCCCGCCTGCGTGCTCGAAGCGCTCGCGCGACATTTGGCCGAACAACGCACCGGCGGCTACATTGGCGCGGGCGATCTCTATTTTCATGGCACGCCCGTCCGCCACCGGCGTCCATCAAGTCCATCAACGAACAAGAGGAATTGTCATGCCTGTCACCACCGTCCCCGGCAACACGCTGATCACCGCCACCCCCGAAGAGGGACGGCAGCTGGCGATCAAGATGGCACGCCTCGTGATCAAGGCCACGCAGCCCGACGATGCGGTGCGCGACAAGTTGCGCCCGAGCTATGCGAACGATGCCGCGATGCTGATCCAGATCGGCCAGGTCGTCGCCACCGAATTCGCGACGATCGCAGCGGCCAACCACTACTGGCGCACGTAACAGGCACGACGCCCGCTCACGATGATGGCGGCATCGCATGCCCGTCGCGCTTCGCTGCACGTGTCAGGCGCAGCAGCGTCAGTGATGCGATCAAGCCGATGAGTGCGAATGCCGCCATCATCAGGAACACATGGTGATGGCCGACGGCGCCGGGATCACGATCCAGCAGCGCGCCGATCGCGGGGCCGGCGAAGATATCCGGCGTGAAGCCGATCACCGACACCAGCCCGACCGCGCTGCCGGTGATGGCGAGTGGCAGTCGCATTTCGTTCATCACCGAAAAGTAGATGCCGCGCACTCCATAGATGCCGAGGCTGGTCGCGGCGAGCAGGATCACGAACAGCGCGGGTATCTGCAGCGGCAGCAGATCGGTGCCGAGCACAGCGGCGCCCGCGCCGAGCAACACGAATCCGAAAACCAGGCTGCGGGTGGCCGTGTAGCGATCGGCGAGAAAGCCGGCGCAGAGTGCGGCGATCGGGCGCGCCCAGAACGTCAGCGCACCGATGCGCGCGGCCGCCACCTCGTCGTAGCCGAGCACGTCGTGTGCATACAGTCCGAAGATGTCGGTGACCTTGTAGGCGACGTACGCGCAAACGATCACGGTTGCTTGCGCCCATACCGCGGGCAAGCGTGCGGCGCTGCGCACGCCGGCCCAGTTCAGGCGCTGGCGTTCGCGCGCGGCAAGCGGCCGGCTTGCCGGCAACGCAAGCCATGCGAGCAGCGCGGCGAACAACGTGAATCCCGTCGTTGCCAGAATGATCGCGCGCATCGCGCTTGCGAGCTGCGCGGCACTGGCCGTTGACGCGTCGGCAGGAAGCAAGCGCGCGAACACGAACACTGCCGACGACGCGAGGGTCGCGGCGAGCAGGCCGCGCCCGCCGTCGAGTACGCCGTACGCGCGGCCTTGCGCGTCATCGCCGCCCCACTCGCGCGTCGCCCGGATCAGCGCCGCCCAGAATAGCAGGATCGTCGTCAGCCCCCAGAAGCCGTACAGCAGCGTCAGCACGCTGATTGACGGAATCGTTGCGAAGACGATACCGCCCGATGCCGTGGCAACGAGCGCGAGCACGATCAGCGTGCGTGCGGCAAATCGATCCGCCAGCGGCCCGCCGAAAAAATACGACGCCATCGCGACCATGCCGTAAACCGAAAACGCGCTGCCAAGCTGGAAGTTGCTCAGCGCAAAAACTTCGAGAAAGGTGGTGCGGAATACGCGCGCGACCACGAACGGCAACATGAACACCGCCTCGCCGGCGACGATCAGCGCGAGCATCGCGGCCGCGCGCCGCGCGCCTGATGATGAGCCGGCTGCGTCAGTACACGATGCGATTTTCAATGCCGTTCCCCGGTCAGCATGCGTCGCCACAACGATGCGAGCGCTACGGTGATGTGGTCGTGATCAGGCGCGGACAATCTTCGTTCGGACACCAGAACGAGAACAGGAAGCGGTGGCCGCTCGCGCATGACAGTTCGGCGACTTCGTCGGCCTGCCCGGACCAGTTTGACGCGAGGCGGCAACCGCTCGGCAGCGCGACGTGGACTTCGTATTGGAAACGAGTCGATGCCAGCGCTGCCTGCACAGTCTGCGTCGCGCGCTCATGCGAATACGGTCCCGGTTCGATGGCGATATCGCCGATCGTCGTCGGCACGCTGATCTGCTCCCAGCCGAGACACTGCCATGCGGACTTGCTTCGTTCGCGGCCATCGTCATCGCGTTTGCATTCGACGTTGTAGTGGCTCGGCAGTCCGTTGACGGTCGTGTGCGGCGCGCAGCGAACGGCGACTTCAAGCACGGGCGTGAATTTGCCGCCGTAGGTCCAGCGCTGCGCGGTGCCGACGGTTTCCGTGGCGACGCCGTGAGGGCTGCAGGCCGTGGCGCGCACGATGGCGAGGTCCGGCACCGACAAACTCACGCGCTTGCTTTGTCCGCCGACGTTGGTGCCGGCACCTGCCGGTCCGCACGCCAGCGCCGCACACAACGCGAGCAAGCCGGTGAGCGCTC
>DATCXY010000257.1:0-1832 GCA_036570585.1 Solimonas sp.
CCTCGATACACCGCGCCATTCGGCGCGGCGCTCGGGGCGAACGGATTTTGATGATTCAGCATGAACTCGTGCAGCTAGGGCGCGGCCTGCTGCGCCGCATTCAAACCAGCCTGCCGACCGAAGAACGTCGCACCGATGCACGAGACGAGAGCTTTCATGGCGTATTCCTGTGCATGTTTCATCCATCCAAAAACATCAACCGTTCATCCCGAGTGTTTCGTGAAACGAAACGTATCGAGGGACAGCCGTGCGGCCCCTCGATACACCGCGCCATTCGGTGCGGCGCTCGGGGCGAACGGATTTTGATGATTCAGCATGAATTCGCAGCTAGCGCGTGGCCCGCTGCGCTGCATTCAGTCCGGCCTGCCGTCCGAAGAACGTCGCGTCGGCGAGCGACATGCCGGAGCTGTAGCCGGCGCCCCAGCGCGGCAGGCCGCTGGTCGTGCGGCCGGCGGCGTAGAGGCCGGCGATCGGTTCGCGGCTGGCATTGAGCACTTCGCCGCTCGGCAAGGTTTCCAGGCCGCCGAGCGTGAACGTGAAATACGTGCAGTAGTCGATGCGGCAATCGAGCGCGACGAACGGCGGCTTGTCGAGCGCTTTGAGCCACTTCGCGCCTTTGCGGAACAGCGGATCGTGGCCGTTCGCGGCGTGACGGTTGTACAGCTCGACGGTCGCGGTCAGCGCGCCTTCCGGCAGTTCCAGTTCCTTTTCGATTTCCTGCCAGCTGTCGCCAGCCGCACCGATGCTGATCTTCGCGAACTCGCCGAACTCCGGTTCGCCGTAGGTTTCCTGATCGGCGAGCACATAGAAGCGGGTGCCGCGCTGTTGCAGGATCATCTGCGCGGTGCGGCCGTGGTAGCAGTCTTCATTGATGAAGCGCTGGCCCTGCTCGTTGATGAAGATGCCCTTGATCAGCGACTCCGGCGGGTACCACGGCAGCGTCACGAAGCCTTCGTTCATGTGGATCGCGTGCGCGCCGACGCTCTGGCCGAGCTGGATGCCGGAGCCGTCGTCGACGGTGCCGATCGGCGTGTTGGCACGCGCAAGATGCGGTGCGTGCTGCTGCACCAGGGTCTGGTTCATGATGAAACCACCGGCACACAGGATCACGCCCTTGAGTGCGCGCACGAACTGGTCGCTGCCTTCGCTGCGGACCACCAGGCCGACAACGCGATTGCCGGCATCGACGATCAGCGCCACTGCGCGCGCGTCGAAACGCACGTCGACTTTCAGATCGGCAACACGCTTGGCGAGCACGTCCATCAGATACTTGCCGCCGCCCAGTCCCATCCACTGCGGCGTGTGGCCGCGCGGGCACGGCTTGGCGGTTTCGCAGAATGGCCAGGCTTCCTCGCTGCCGCTCCAGATCAGGCAATCGTCGGTGAACGGTTCGACGACGCGGGTCGGGATGAACGAGTTCTTGTAGACCACACCTTGCGCGACCAGCCATTCGAAATGCTTGAGGCTGTTGTCGGCATAAACGCGGCACTTGGCGGCGTCGGCATCCGGCCCGCCGGCCATGCGCAGATATTCGTAGAGATCATCGCTTTCATCATGAAAGCCGGCATCGCGCTGGATCGGCGTCCCGCCATTGCCGCCCATGTAGATCTCGCCACCGGACAGCGCCGACGTACCACCGTGACCGGAGGTCGCCTCGAACAGCGTGACCTTGGCGCCGGCGTTCGCCGCCTCGATCGCGGCACTTGCACCCGCGGCGCCGAAGCCGACGATCACGACATCGGTTTGCAGGTCCCAGCGCGCGACATCACTGGCGCGACAGGGACGATGCCGCGAGTAGGCGGCGGGTGATGCCTCGGTCATGTGCAGACTCC
>DATCXY010000258.1:0-4121 GCA_036570585.1 Solimonas sp.
CAGCGCGCGACGCCCTTGTTGTTGACGCGCTTGATGATCAGGCGCGTCTCGACCGGCGTCTCGGTGTCGTTGGCTTCATCGCGGAACGAGAAGGTCTTGGCGATGATCGTGCCGCTCGGGAAGACAATGACGGCGTTGGTGCCATCGGTCTTGGCGTCGCGGTAGACCGCCTTGGTACCTTCCGGCAGATACGCGATGCGGTATTTGACCGCGTAGTCGGAGAACAGCTTGGTGTTCAGCGAGTACGGCACGCCGTTGCCGTTCGGCGCGCTGGTCGGATCCTGCGGATCGCTGAACAGATGGTACTGATCGAGCGTCGGGCAGTTGACCTTGGCGGCGGCGAAATTCACTTCGCCGGACTTTACGTTCGCGTCACACAGCTTGGCGATCTGCTCGTCGGTCGGCGCCGGGTCGTAGTCGCCACTGCGATGGAACGGCGGGATCACGACGTCCGGCAGCGGCGGCAGGTTCCTGCCGTACTGCTGTTCGCACTTGTGCGAGGACATGTCGAAGTCGGACGGGAACTTGGCGATCGCGGCCGGGTCGAGGTTGCTGGACACGATCAGCTCCAGGCCCTTGGTGCCGTGGAAGTTCGCGTATGTCAGGCTGTCGTTGCTGTAGGTGTTGTCGTCATCGATGCACGAATACCAGTCCGGCACGATGCGCGGCTTGTCGTCCTTGCTCTGGTCGAACTTGTACTGGTTGTAGTGGCAGCTCGGGTCCGGCACTTCGTTGTTGAGGATCGGCTTGCCGCGTGCGTCACGCGGCACGTCCTCGCCATTGGCATCCTTCGGATACGGACAGTCCGGATCGTTCACGTCGAGCAGACCGTCCCAGAGGATATGCGCACCGCGGATCTGGCCGGCGGCGAGCGGTGCGACATTCAGCAACGGTGCCGGGCACGTCAGCAGATTCTGCGGCAGCAGACAGCCGGCCTGATTCTTGAGGCCGATCAGCACCGGCAGCAGTTTGGCGACGTCGCTCGACGTGATGCTCTTCAGTGTCGGCAGCGGCAGCTGGTTGCCATTGTTCTTGAAGGTGTTGCGATAGATGTGCAGACCTTCGGTGTACCAGTCGATGCGATGCTCGGTCGGGCGCCCCGCGCCTTCCGGGAACAGCTCATAGCTGGTGTGGATGATGCCGGCGGTGTTGTTGTCCTCGAACACGTTGTCGTGGATGTCGATCTGGTCGTATGCCAGCGTGATCATGCCGCTGCCGGCCGGCACGTTGCCGACGAAGCCGCCCGCGGTGAAGTTGTAGGTGTTGTTCTTGCGCGAGATGTTGTTCTTCATCACCGAGCGCTCGCCGTACTGGCGAAGATTGTCGAGGTCGTAGATCAGGAAGCCGCCGGTGTTGCATTCGGCGAGGTTGCCGTCGTACTCGCCGCCGCGCACGTTCTCGATCTCGAAGCCGAACACGTTGTAGCGCGACAGGCTGTTCCTGATGATCGCGGTATTGGTCTGGCCGACATAAATGCCGGCATCCGACGCGCCGATCGAAATCGCGTCGTCGATCAGGATGTTTTCCGACGACACCGGATAGATGCCGTAACGGCCGGACAACTTGCTGACGGTGTAGTCCGGTGACTGCGTGTCGCTGCCGAGCACGCTCAAGGGATCTTCCGGATCCTGTGTCGCCGGATCGGTACACGGCACATTGAGCAGGCGCGCATTGTTGGCGAACACGTTGCTGGCGTTGATCGGCGTCGCGCTCTGGCGACCGCCGCCGGACGACCAGATCGCGCGCACGCGTTGGATCGTGCCGTGATCGACGCCACGCAGTTCGATGCCGTTGCCGCCGGTATCGAGCACGGTCAGATCCTGCACGGTGAAGCCGTGCACGTTGACGGCGAGGATGCCTTCCGGCGCATTGTTGTTCTTGAACGAGAGCACCGTCTTGTCGCGACCGCAGCCCTTGATCAACACGTCTTCGGTGTTGGTCAGCTGCAGCGAAGAGGTCAGCTCGTAGTAACCGCAGGCGAATTCGATGGTATCGCCGGGGGCGGCCTGCACCATCGCCGCGACCATCTCGCCGGTCGCGCTGTCGCCGGGCGTGATGTGGAAGACGCGGCCGGTCGGGCCGACCTGTCCATCGCCGCCGCCGTTGTCGCCGCTGCCGCTGCCGGGCGCATTGACCTTGCTGCTGGTGCCGCCGCAGGCGGCCAGCGTGAGTGAAAACGCCGCGCACAGCGCGGCCAGCCCGATTTTTCGACGTATCGACATCAACCCCTCTCCCGCAGCCGCTGGACGGCTGCCACCATGATGGAAATTCCCATTTTCAGTATATCGGCGCAGCGCGAAGTACCGGCTGGCGGCGCATGGGTAAATTCAACCCAGCGCAGATTCCTCAAGGGGCGCGCGTGACCTCGCATCGTCCTTCACCTGAACGGACTAAGACGGGCGCCGGACTTGCGGCGACCATGTGACGCACGCTCAGGCTGGCAGCCGGGCGGTTCACAACTGTTTTCCAGAGGACAGGTCGCAATGGGTGATCAAATCAATCTCAAGGTTCTGCTCGAGTCGCAGACGCTGGAACGCTGCCCGTTCCCGATTCCGACCGGCTGGTTCTTCGTCGACTATGCGGACACGCTGAAGGCCGGCGAACTGCGCAATGTGACGCTGTTCGGGCAAGAATGGGTACTGTTCCGCACCGAATCCGGCAAACCCGGCATGTCCGATCCGTACTGCCCGCATCTCGGTGCGCACATGGGTCATGGCGGCAAGGTCTGCGGCGAGCATCTGCGCTGCCCGTTCCATCACTGGGAATACAACACCGAAGGCTGGTGCAAGAACATCCCGTACGCCAAGGTCACGCCGCCGATCGTCAAGAAGCAGGCGATCCTGCGCACGCTGCCGATGGTCGAGAAGTACGGAATGATGTGGGCCTGGTATCACCCGCTGTGCGAGGCGCCGAACTGGGAACTGCCGTACATCCCGGAGATCGAGGACGCCACCGGCTACACCGGTTCGCGCCGCGGCTCGTGGACGGCCGATACCTGCATTCAGGAAATCGCCGAGAACGGCGTCGATGTCGCGCATCTGAAGTTCCTGCACGGCGCCGCCGGCATTCCGCCGGTCGAGGCCAGCTACGACGGCCCGGTGATGAAGCTCGACATCGGCAAGGGCTACATCGTCGGCACCGGCTATGGCCCGGGTTTGAACGTCATGCGCTTCAACCAGGAGGGCATCACCGCAACGATGATCTCGTATACGCAGCCGGTCACCGCCGAGCAGAGCCGCATGAACATGAGCTTCCGCCACGTCGACTACGCAGAAGGCACGCGGGAACTGCACGCGTCGAAGAAGGTCATCGATCACATGATCGGTGCCGCAGAAGGTGAAGAGAGCGCGGGCTTCGAGAGCGTCGACTTCATTGTCTGGAACAATAAGAAGTACCGCCCGAACCCGCTGCTCTGCGACGGCGACGGTCCGGTGCTGCAGTTCCGCAAATGGTTCAAGCAGTTCTATCCCGCCGCCGACGCGGCGGCGCTCGCCAAGATCTGAACGGCAGGATCGGTTGCACGCAACCACGCCCCGGTCAGACGACCGGGGCGTTTTTTTGATGGAGTGGTTTGATGACGGCAGTACGGGTAAAAGGCCGCGACGGCGCCGAGCAGACCATCGACGCGACCGACGGCATGGCCTTGATGGAATCGCTGCGTGATGCGGGTCTGGGCGTCGACGGTACCTGCGGTGGCGCGATGTCCTGCGGCACCTGCCACGTCTATGTCGCCGCCGCATGGCTCGACAAGCTGCCGGCGAAGAGTCAGGACGAGGCGGACATGATCGAGGCGCTGGCCGATTTCGTCGAACTGCGTCCGAGCTCGCGCCTGTCGTGCCAATTGCCCGTTGATGCCAGCGTCGAAGGGCTGGAAGTCGAGATCGCGCCTCAGGTCTGAGCGCGGCGTCGCTCAGTCGCCGAAGCCGCGCGCCAGTTCCGCCACGATTTCCGCTGCCGGACGCAGGCTGTCGATGTCGCGCACGCAGACGCCGGCATACAGCGGCGTCAGTTCGACGCTGCTGCGATCCATTCCCTTGGTCTTGCCGGCCGCCACGTAGAACGGCAGCGCCAGTCGCTGCAGTGTGGTCATGCCGACCACCTGCGACAACGGCACCAGGCGG
>DATCXY010000259.1:0-4812 GCA_036570585.1 Solimonas sp.
CTCTCCTCTCCCCCTTTTCCTCCCCTTCTCCTTTCCTCCCCCTTTTCCTCACGATGTATTCCGACCTGCTTGAAAGCATGATGCGCGCGCCGCTGTGGTCGTCGCTGGCGATCATCGCGGCGGCGGCGCTAACGAGTTTCGTCCTGCATGTGCTGGCGCGCTCGCTGCAGATCGGGCGTTATGCCTGGCAGCAGCGGTTGCGCAGCTGGCTTGGTATCGAGCCCGGGCGGCGCATCGGTGAATTGTCGTGGCTGGTGGTTTCGATCGAACTGCTGCTGTGGCCGTGCGTGCTGTATCTGCTGCTGCATGTCTGGGGGCTGCACGAGGCCGGCGAGAAGCTGTTGCGGACATTGTTCTCGCGCGGCTTCACGCTCGGCAGCACACGCATCGTGATCGGCAAGCTGCTGTTCGGGATCGTCCTGTTCGGCGTGCTGTTCATGTTCACCCGCTGGCTCAAGCGCAAGCTCGAAACCGACTGGCTGGTACGAGCGAATGTCGAGCCAGGCACGCGCGAAGCGGCGGCGACACTGTTCGGCTACGCGACGTTCGTGATCGCTGCGATCACCGGCATCTCGTTTGCCGGTGTCGATCTCGGCAAGCTCGCGATCGTCGCTGGCGCGTTGTCGGTGGGCATCGGCTTCGGTTTGCAGAATGTCGTCAGCAACTTCGTGTCCGGCGTGATCCTGCTGTTCGAGCGGCCGATCCGCAGCGGTGATTTCATCTCCGTGGCCGGCAGCGAAGGCACCGTGCGGCGCGTGCGCATCCGCGCGACTGAACTGGAGACATCCGATCGCGAGACCCTGATCGTGCCGAACTCGGTGCTGTTGTCGAGCCCGGTGCGCAATCGCAACCTGCGCAGTCGCCATGGTCGCGTCGTGCTGCCGATCAGTGTTGCGTACGGCAGCGACTTGAATCGACTCAGCAAAATGCTGCTCGATGCCGCGGATGCGCATCCGGGTGTCGTCAGCGCCGGACAGCTCGTCGGTTTGTCGGGGCCGGTCGTGCGCTTCGTCAACTTCGGTGAAAGTTCGCTCGACTTCGAACTTCAGATGCAGATCCTCGAAGCCGATCAGGCGGGCACCGTCAGCAGCGACCTGCGCTTCGCGATCGACGCGGCGTTTCGCGAGGCTGGCATCGAGATGCCATTCCCGCAGCGTGATCTCAATTTGCGTGCGGTACCCGAAGGCTTCGTCGCGAAGTCGTGATCGTGGCCCGCCGCGCTTAAGATTCGATTCAGACGGATTGCGCGATGCTCAAGTCCGTGTGGCCCGAGTCCAGGCCTCAATTGGGGAAAACATGAAACCGATCCAGATGTGGGCCGCAGGATTTCTCGGTGCCGCGACTTTGCTGCCGTTGTCGGCGCACGCGGAAGGTCCGTATGTCGGTGGATCGGCGCTCTATGCGAACCGTCCCGGCTATGACGATGTCGACGGTTCGTTTGGCGGCAAGGTGTTCGCCGGTTATCGCTTCGCGCCGTTCCCACTGTTCATCGAAGCGAGCTATCTCAATACCGGCAATGCCGATGTCGATCCCGGCTATGGCGGCGATGATGAGCGCATCAAGCTCAGCTTCAGCGGCTACACGATCGGAGCCGGCTATTTTCTGCCGCTCAGTTCCTACGGCTCCGGCGTCTGGGCGCGCGTGTCGTACTACGACGGCGACACCAAGGAAAAGACGCCGGACGACCCGGTATCGGGCAGCCGCAAGCTGTCGGCCAGCGGCGGCAGTTTCGCGATCGGCGCGGATTGGAAGCTCAATCCGTGGACCGGCATTCGCTTCGAGTACGAAGATCTGATCGAGCCGGACGATTTTGCCGACAGCGAAAGCATCGGCGTGTTCAGCCTCGGCGTGATCTTCGATTTTCCGATGGCTTCCGCGCCGAGCCGCACTCGCTACTGATCCGAGTCGGCGCGCCCGCGCCGGCACAGCGAGCTTGACGGCGGGACATACGCTTGCGACTCATCGGCTGCGGCGACGCCGAGTTCGCGCAGACGACGTGCGTCGACCTTGCCGGCAGCGGCGGCCAGCGCTGGAAAGTCACGCGGCGACCAATACTCGACGCTTGCCGCGTCTGGCAATGCCGCGCTCGCCTCGGTCGGGCGCAGTCGCAATTCGGCGAAACGTGACAGCGCCATGCCGTCCCATTCGTACGGCACTTCGAGCGTCTGTGCCGGCAGGGTCTCGAAATCCGGCTGCAAGGGGCGGCGGATGCCGCTGACGTCGTAGCTGCGGTACAGCACCGCGAACTTGTCGGGCACGCGCGCATGGCTGTCCCACCAGCAACCATCAATTTGGTCAAACGCGTCACGTGTTTCCTGCGGGCTCACTGCTTCGAGCGCATCGAGCGCCTGCGGCAACATGCGTGTCAGGTTTGCGCTGAACTGCGCTTCGCTCTCTGCCCGGCCCTGCAGTTCGATGATCAGGCCGAGCCGCGCGCCGAGTACGTTGGAATACAGATCTTCGGGTGAAAACGCCGAGATCCGTTCGGGGAAGCCGGGCACCGTGTGATAGCCATACCACTGCGCGATCTCGTGCCAGGCCGCGAGCTGAAACGACAAATGCGCGGCCAGAAACGCCGCCAACGTGTAGCGATCAGCGGGCGAGTCGGGCAAATCGAAGGCGTCGAAATCGATGCGGCGATCGGCCAGCTCCGGGCCCAGATCCAGGCTCCAGTGCTGGCCGAGCCGTGGCCAGATCTGGCTGAACAGGAACAGTGCGTTGTCGGCCGAGTCGCGCACGTGGGCGATGTCGATGAAACCGCCGCGACGCGTATAGACAATGCCGAGCTTCTCGGCATCACTGCCGGTCAGGTCGCCGATGAAGCTGGTCGAGCCACCGTTGTAGCCGTGATGGCCCAGCAGCGTCGGATCGATGACATTGTCGAGGCGGATGAACGGAACCGGAATGCCGAAGGCGCGGACCCGCAGATCGTGTCCGAACGCGCAGCAGGGGCGCAGGCTGTCCGGCTGGTGCAGCGGCGCGGCAACCTTGAAGCTGTCACGGGCGATCGCCGTCGGTGCGACCAGTTCCGAAAGCGGCAGGTTGGTCGTCGGCTCGTAGCGGACGGCGGTATTCTCGCAGACGCTCAGCGGCAATGCCATGCAGATGATCAGCACCGTCAGCAGGCGCCGCCGTCGGCGCCGTGCTGCTTCGCGCAAGGTTTTCAATACGCTTCGCCAAGCTGGAAATAAAATCCGGCGCTGTCGCGACCGATACCGAGATCGAGGCGCACGTTGACACGCGGTTTGAACATGAAGCGGTAGCCGACACCGAACGTCGGCAGCACATGTGCGCCCAGGTCAGACGGCCGCGAGGCCAGCGTACCGGCACCGGCCCACAGCGCGATGCCGTGGCGCCATTCGAGCTGATGCCGCCATTCGATCTGCGTGCTGACGGTATTGCGGTCGCGGTAGCGGCCGTTGTAATAGCCGCGCATGCGCTGATCTCCGCCGAGTGCGGACAATTCATTCCACGGCACTGCGCCGGCACGAAAGTCACCGTACAAATCGAACGCCAGCGTTGTTTTCGGATCGAGCCCGAGGTAGCCGCCGAAGCGTGTGGTCAAGACATCGAACGTATTGTCACTGCCGAAGGCGGGGCGGTAGGCCGCGTAGTCGACACTGAGCACATGTCCGCGCGACGGGTTCGGCGCGAAGTCGCGCGTGTCGTTCAACAGGTGGACGCTGGCGCCGGAACTGAACACCGCGGCGCCGTCGGCGGTGTCATGGATCGCGTTGGCCTCGTCGTCCTCCAGTGCACTGGCCTGCAATTGCGAGAAGCGCCATCCCAGGCCCGCCCACACCGACGGCACCACGCGCTGATAGAACTGCGGCCAGAGATCGACCGACTTGGCGGTGTACTCCTGAGCATCGTCGTCGCGCCCTGCGATATAACCCGTGCCCCAGTACTTGGTCGGCTGGTTGACGAGGCCGCCGTGCACGAACAGCCGCTGCCGGTCGCCGTTGAAATAGTTGTAGCTGCCGAAGTCAAAGCCGAACGTGCCGGTGATGCTGGCGAAGCCGCTCAATGTCAGCGACGACAACGGCGTCTCCGGCCGCTTGTCGCCGGTGCGATACAGACCGACGAGCGCGATGCCGAGGCCGAGGCTGGTTTCCGGCGTATAGAACGGGCCGGGCAACAGACCCCAGCCGGTGGCAGCCGTGTCGTCAGCCCGATCATCACCCCCGAGTGATGTCAGCAGACCATCGATGGTCGCGCGATCGGGCAGCCAGCCGGCCATCGCATTGGCGATGTGCACGGACGCCATCAGGGCCGCAGCGAGCGCGGCCGATCGGGAGCGGGACAGATACTTCACGCCGGCTTGATCGGGACTTCGTCCGGCGCATGAGCGCGGATCGACAGCGCGTGGATTTCCGTGGTCATCAACTCACCCAGCGCCTCGTACACGGCGCGATGTCGCGCCAGCAGCGCCAGACCGGCGAAGCGTGTGGAGACGATCTCGACGCGATAGTGGCCGCGGCCGCTGCGCGCACCGGCATGGCCGGCGTGCAGGTGACTGTCATCGTCGATCTGCAGAAAAGTGGGCGTGAACGCCGCATCAAGCGCAGCGCGCATGCGATCGATGCGGTTCATTGCGGCAGCGTCTTGACGAAAGGGTAGACGTCGACGCGGGCGTAGACCCCATCTCTCACATAGGGATCGTCGCCGGCCCAGGCCTGTGCCGCCGCCAGCGATTCGAACTCGGCGACGACCAGGCTGCCGGAAAATCCGGCTTCCCCCGGATCGGCCGCATCGATGTTCGGACGCGGGCCGGCCAGCACCAGACGGCCGGCGTCCTGCAGTGCCAGCAGT
>DATCXY010000260.1:0-12809 GCA_036570585.1 Solimonas sp.
CGCCGCCGGCCCCAGTTCCCCGGCCAGCGCTTCGCCCTGCCCGGCATCGATGTCGGCGATCACGACCTTCGCCCCTTCGGCGACGAACAGCTTGGCCGTCGCCCGGCCGATGCCGCCGGTACCGCCGGTGATGATCGCAACCTTGCCGGACAAATCCTGGGCCACAGCCTGCTCCTGCGTGTGTGATGTGGTGCCGCAAAGCGGGCGCGGACCGCCCGGCCTCGGTCTGCTATGCGCGTCGCGACAGCGTCAGCGGCAGCTTCTCGATCGTGTGCGTTGCCACCGTCGGCAGATGCGTGATCTGCTCGACCGGAATCGCCAGCTTGATCTCGCCGATGCGGCGCACGAGTTCACGCGCGGCGACCTTGATCTCCATGCGCGCGAGCGAGGCGCCGATGCAGCGATGCACGCCGACACCGAAAGCGACGTGGCGCGCGAGATTGCTGCGCGTCAGATCAAAGTTTCGCGGGCATTCGAACTGGCTCTCGTCGTCGTTGCCGGACGCGTACAGCACCAGCAGGTGCGCATCCTTGGGCAATTTGGTGCCACCGAGTTCGACTTCGCAGGTCGTCATCTTGGCGAGACCGCGCACCGGCGGCGCAAAGCGCAGCAATTCCTCGACGAAGCGATTCATCAGGCGATCGTCGTCGACCGACTCACGCAACGTCTTCGCGATTTCGGGCTGCGTTGCGAGCACGAACAACAGATTGCCGATGGCGGTCGCGGTCGTGTCGTTGCCGGCGATGATCATGGCGCGGATCAGCGATACCGCTTCGCCGAACTCGAGTTTGCTGCCATCCTCCAGCGTCGCGTGGACGATATCCGAGATCATGTCCTCGACCGGCTCCTGCTGGCGCGCCTTCATCTGCGTGATGATGAAATTCTGCAGATCACAGACCTGCATGGCGTTGTCGACCATCTGCTCGCGGTTCTGCATGCGACCGATCTGTGCGGTGATCGCGCTCGACCAGCGCTGGATCTTGTCGGCATCGAACTGGCCGGTGCCCATCTGCTCGCAGATCACCGAGATCGTCAGCGGTACCGCGAAATCCTTGACGCCATCGACGACTTCACCATTCGCCGCCTTGTCGGCCAGCTTCTCGATGAAGCCGACGATGATCTCGGTAATGCGTGGCTCCAGCGACGCCACCCGGTGCGCGGTGAATGCCTTGTCCATCAGGCGACGCACGCGCGTGTGCGCCGGCGGATCGTCCTTGATCACGTCGGGGAAATAGCCGCCACCTTTGGTTTCGAGGATCCGCTTGAACTCCTCGAAATAGCCGCTCGCGTATTGCGCCGCGTAGCCGTGCTTGTCGGAGTACGTCAACGGATCGCGCAGCACGGTGACGATGTCGTCGTAGCGCGACACCAGATACATGTTGAGCTTCGGATCGAAATGAACCGGATCCTCGTGGCGCAGCGCTGCGTAGAACGCGTTCGGCTGCGCCTGGATCATCGGATCGGCAAGCGTGCTGTCCGCCAGTGAAACGGCACCGTGACCCGGCATCGGACAGCCGCTCTTTGTCTGAGACTCGCTGGCAGTCATTGTCTATTTCTCGCTTGCAGGATTTTTATTGTGGTGAGGCCGGCGATGCCGGCGACGACAGCGGGCGATAACCTGCCGCGACCGGCAGGTTGACGACGCTCGGCGCCGGCGCCGAGGCGCGATAGGCACGCGGGCTCAGCTGGAACGTGCGCTTGAACATGCGGCTGAAATGCGCCGGGCTCTTGAAGCCGACCTTGTACGCGACTTCACTGATCGAGGCTTCGGCCGGGGTCGATGACGACAGCCAGCGGCCGGCCGACTCGAGGCGCTTGTCCCAGATCAGCGTCGAGAACGGCGTACCGTGCAACTTGAGCAGGAACGACAGATAGCGTGGCGAAATGCCGCAGCCCTTGGCGACCATGCCGATACAGAGCTTCGGATCGGACAGGTGCAGCTCGATGTAGCGCAACACGTCCTGCAGGCGCTTGTTCGCGATGCTCACGCGCGCCGGGCCGCTGCAGTTGCGATCCTTGATCGCGTCGGCCAGCACCAGCAGCGCGCTGTCGACCAGCAACTGCATGACATGGGCCGACAATTCGTCGGCATCTTCGAAGATGTCGGTGAGGATGCGCTCGGCGATCGCCAGCTCGCGCACTTCGGACGGCGCACAGAAGCCGGTACGCACATCCTGCGGAATGATCGCGCGCAGCACGTTGGCCGGCACGATCACATGCAACACCTCGTGCAGGCCATCGGCGTCGGTCTGACATTCGATCGCGAACGGCGTGGTCGAACGCGTGATGACGAAGTCGCCGGCTTTGGCGACGCATTCACCCGCCTGATGCGATACCGCCAGACGTCCGCGCTTGACGAACCACAGCACCGCGACGTCGGTTCCGTCTTCACGGATATGCGACCAGTTGCGCCGGAAGAACAGGCGGCACTTGGAGCGCAGGCGAATGATCGAACACGAACCCACCGTCTTGCGGTCGGCGCGTACGTCGATCACCGAGCTCGCCTCGATCGAGTAATCGCCGAGGTAGTACTCCTGATTGCGCGAACCGCGGAATGCGTTCTGGCATTCCTGATAGTTGCGCTTGTCGAACATGAAGAGTGTTTCGGTCATTTGCGGTCTCTCTATCCGGGGCCGATACGGCAGCCTGAGGACTTGCCTCATTCGGAATTCTATTTCCCCACTGCGCGGTGATCCCTGCAGTTTGTGCTAATGGATCGACATTTCGCGTACCGCTTCAGTCATGCCGCGGCACAGCATTGCCGCCATGGACCATTGCCGGCAAAGGCCATTCAAGTGACGTCATTCGCGTGACGACTGCGTGACGACATTGCACTCAGCGTGTAACGCCGGCCGCCGCGAGTGCCTGTTGTTTGTCCGGTGACAGGCCCAGCAGTTCACCGAACACGTAGGCATTGTGCTCGCCGAGGCGCGGCGCACCGTCGCGGATTTCGGCGCCGCGCGTCATTGTCCAGGCCGGCCCGACGATCGGGCGGCTGCCGCCCTCGCCGTCGCTGACTTCGCGGAAGAAGCCGCGCGCCCACAAGTGCGGATCGGAGACCAGATCCACCGAGCTGGCGCTCTTGGCCGCTGCGACGCCGCACTGCTGCAACTGTTCGGCGAGCGCGCTCGCATCGTGGCCGATGGTCCAGTCGGCAATCAAGCGGTCCAGTTCCACCTCGTTCGCCTTGCGCTCGACCAGTGACGCAAAGCGCATCGCAAGCCGGGGCTGGCCCATCGCGTTGGCCAGCTGCTGCCAGGCCGCATCCGACGATACCGCGATGCTGAGCCATTCCCCGTCACGGCATGGATACGCGTTGTGCGGCGCCATGTCGGCGTGCCGATTGCCGTCACAGGCCGGTACGCTACCGTCGAGTTCGTGCCGCATGACGGCATCGCCGATCATGCTGGTCATGCTCTCGACCGCGGACACGTCAATGAACTGGCCTTGTCCGGTTCGGCGCCGATGCAGCAGCGCGACCGTCGCCGCATACGCGGCGGCAGTGCCGAACGTGGAATCGGCGTAACGAATGTTCATGCCGGCCGGCGGTTCGCCTTCATGACCGACCAGCGCGCTGAGCCCACCGAGCGCGGCAAAGCACGGCGCATAACCGGTCTGGTAGCTCAATGGACCTTGCGTGCCGTACATGCCCATCGACACGTAGACGATGTCCGGCTTGACCTTCGCCACCGCCTCGTAGCCAAGGCCGAGGCGCTTGACCGCACCTGGCCGCAGATTCTCGATCACCACGTCGCAATGTTTGAGCAGGTCGAGAATCAACTCGATGCCCTGCCCGGTCTTCATATCGATCTGCACGCTGAGTTTCTGCGGATTGACTGCGCGAAAGCCCGGCGCCTTGTTGATATCGGCGACGCCGAACGAGCGTGTCACGTCGAGCGAACCCTCGCTCTCGACGCGGATCACTTCGGCACCGAGGAACGCGAGCAGCTTGCCGGCGTACGGACCAGCCCAGACCTTGGTCAGTTCCAGTACCCGCACGCCCTGCAGCGGGCCACCGCGTGGCGTCGTGCTCATCGTGCCGACTCCGTCAGCGAGGCCAGCGTCGCGTCGCTGTGCTCGCCGAGCAGCGGTGCCGGTGCACGAATCCGTGCCGGTGTCGCGCTGAGTTGGTACGGCACGGTCGGATAACGAGCATGGCCCAGTCGCGGGTGCTGCACGTCGCTGAAATAGCCACGAAACGCGTATTGCGCAGACGCATGCAGATCGCGCACGTCGTTGACCGGCACCAGCGTCAGCCCGAGTTGCTGCGCCTGCGCGGACACCGTTTCCTTGTCCTGTGTCTGCAGCCATGCCGCGACATGCGCGCGGCACTGCGCGACGCGTTCCGGCGTGCAGGCACGTTCCAGCCAGCGCTCGGGAAATTCGTCCATCCATGCCGGCTGGCCGAGCAGCTTGCGCAAGGCGTCCCAGTGCGCCGGCGCCGACATCCAGATATACGCGTAGCCGTCGCGACACGGGAAGATGCCGGCGGGGCCGAACAGATCGAGCGCAGTGCGGCTGGTGCTGACATCCATGTCGCCGGCCACCATCTGGCCGAGCACGTAGTCAACGCGCGAGGCGAGCACTTCCTGCGTCGAAACGTCGATGAAACGTCCCTGCCCCGAGACCTCGCGCTCGTACAGTGCGGCGACGACGCACAGCGCCGCATCGAGCGCCGACTCGTAACTGGCGAGAAAACGTCCCGGCCCTTTCAGCGGCGGTGACGAGGGCGGCGAAGCACTCGGCGTATGAAACGCCCAGCCGCTGCTGTGCATCACGTTGAGATCCTCGGCGTGGCGACGCTCCGGCGGTGCTGACTGGCCGTACGCGGTCAGCGCGCACAGCACCAGCGCGGGATGACATTGCGACAGCTGCGCAGGATCGAGACCGATGTCCGCCAGCCAGCCCGGTGCATGATCGTCGATCACCGCGTCGACGCGCGTCAGCAACTGCGCGAGCGCCGCACGACCGTTGGCGCCGCTCAGATCCAGCGTCACCGACTGCTTGCCGGTATTCAGGTACGCAAACAGGCCGCTGGCCTCGACGCCGTCAACGCCCGGCGCGAACGGCGAAAGCGAGCGCGTCGCGCTGCCGCTGCCCGGCCGCTCGATCTTGATGATCTCGGCGCCGAAGTCCGCAAGCAGCTTGCCGCAGTATTCGCCGCCGACACCGTTCGACAACTCGAGAATCCTGAACCCGCTCAAGGCCGACATCTGCAAATCTCCCTTGGGCCCCAGTGCGCCGACCCGCTCAATGCCTTGGCCGCGGAGCCGGAATACGGCTCAGCTCATAGTCGCCGGCATCGTCGACGCGTGCCAGCCAGCCCGGATAGACGACGATGGTCGTGAAGGTTTCTTCGATGATCGCAGGTCCCATGATCTGCTGGCCCGGCTCAAGAGTGGAACCGCGGAACACATCAGTCTCGCCATAGCCATGCCCGAGATTGGCACGGCGCGTCTTGACCGGCGTGGCGGCCGTCGCCGTGGTCGTGAAACCCTTGATCACGGTCGGCGACGGCGTTTCCACCGACGCGACCAGGCGCACGCCGGTGATCTCCGGCAGCTCGCCGTCACGCACATGGCCGAACTCTTCCGTGTGCCGCCGATTGAACGCAGCGATGGCTTGCTCGCCGAGCGTTGCGTCAACGAACGACAGATCGCCGAGGCCCTTGCTGACGCGCAGATCGAAGGTCAGCGACCAGTTCTGGCCGGGGTAGCGCATCTTCATCTGATAGCGCGCACTGATCTGCTTGCCGCTGAAATTGGCACTTGCGAAATACTGTTCGGCGCGCTGTTCGAGATCGTGCCACAGACCTTTGAGCCGCTCGGTATCGAGACTGCCGACCGGCACGATGTGCGAGCGTTCCTCGTCGATGCTCGGATTGGCGACCAGCGTACCGAGCGCCGAGAACGTCGGCGAGGCCTTGGGCACCAGCACGCGCTCGATGCCCAGGTCCTCGGCCTGCACCGCCGCGAACACCGGCCCGTTGCCGCCGTACGCAAGCATCACCATGTCCTTGGGATCGTGGCCCTTGCCGGCCACCGTGCGGCGCACGGCCTGACTCATGTTGGCGTTGACGACGCGCCAGCAATCGAATGCCGCGTCCTCGACGCTGCAGCCCATCTGCGTGGCGATCTTCTCGAACGCTTCGCGCACACCCTCGGTGGTCAGCGAGAAACTGCCGCCGGCAAAACCGGCATCAGCCGACAGGATGCCCAGCATCAGCAGCGCGTCGGTGATCGTCGGCAGCAAACCGCCGCGTCCGTAGCAGATCGGCCCCGGGTCCGAACCGGCCGATGCCGGCCCGACTTCGAGCGCGCCCTTGTTGACGTGGCAGATCGAACCGCCGCCGGCACCGAGCGTCTCGACCTGCACCATCGGCACCCCCACCAGATAACGATGGTGCATGTTCCAGCCGGTCTCGGCCGGCGCAGCGCCGTTGAGCACGACCGACATGTCATACGACGTACCGCCCATGTCGACGCACAGCAGGTTCGGGAAACCTTTTGCAGAACCGACGTGCGCGGAGCCGATCACGCCGCCGGCAGGCCCCGATGCCAGTACGCGGATCGGCGCGCCGTCGATGTATTCCTTGGTCATCACGCCGCCGCTGGCCTGCATCACCATCAGCCGGCGCGCGTAGCCGGCGCGCTTGAGGCGGTCGACCAGCTGCTCCAGATATGAGGTCACGCGCGGCGCGACATAGGCGTTGACGACCGTCGTGCTGGTGCGATCATATTCGGGCGCGCGCGGCAGCACTTGATGCGACACCGACAGATGCACGCCGGGCATTTCCTCGGCGACAATCGCCGCGATGCGTTGTTCGTGCGCCGGATTGGCGAACGAAAACAGCAGCGAGATCGCAACCGATTCCACGTTCTGTTTCTTCAGGCGCCGGCAGCATTCGCGCACCGCGTCCTCGTCGAGCGGCTTGTACACGCTGCCGTCGAACAGCACGCGTTCCGGCACCGTCAGACGGCGGCGACGCGGCGTGATTTCCTTGGGCGGCGCGAGCCGCACATCCCAGATATCTTCCTTGTAGCCGCGACGGTATTCGATCTCGTCACGAAAGCCTTCAGTCGTGATCAGGCCGGTGATCGCGCCGTTCATTTCGATCAGCGTGTTGTCGGCGATGGTCGTGCCGTGCACGATCGCCTCGCAGCGGCCGAGGAACTCGGCGAGCGGCAGTTTCTCGATCTCGGCGAGCTTGCCGAGTCCGGTCATCACGCCGATCGAACGGTCCTCCGGCGTGCTGAGATTCTTGTGAAGGATCACGTCCGCGCCCTTGAGCAGCGCAAAGTCCGTGAAGGTGCCGCCGACATCGATGCCTACGCGATAAGTCACAGGTTCGGGCCTCAGGCTGCTTCAGCGATATGCGTGGCTTTCATTTTCTGACGGAGCGCTTCGGTGGCGGCGACCTCGACCACGAGGTCGTATTCCTCCAGCGTGCCGCTCAGCACCACGCCGTATTTGTCACGCGCCGCGGCCAGACTGACCTTCTCGTCGAGCACGTCTTCCTTGACCGCCTCGGGATCGCGCAGCAACGCGCGACCGAAGCCGGCGCCACCGCCGTGCTGGTAGGCGATGACGGCATTGGCCGGCAGCTGCGCCTGCGTCGACAGTTCGATCTTGCGCTCGCGCTCGGTGCCGACTTCGAAATGGTTCGAGTACGGGCCGGCATCGTCGCCGCCGCAAAGTCCGCGCAACGGATGTTCGGACGAGACCATCCACGCCATTGCCATCGTCGGCGCCAGCACCCGCTTGACGTTGAGGCTGCCCGGCTGGCCGCGCCACTGGCCGGCGCCGCCCGAATCGACTGTCATCTCGCGGCTGATGTTGATGATCGGAAAGCGGCTTTCGGCGTCTTCGGCTTCCGACAGCAGCAGATTGCCGAGACCGACGCACGACGATCCCCAGCCATCGACGCCCTGCACCGCCGACGAATCCATCGAGCGTGCGTCGACGCCCTGGTCCATCCACATGCCGCGCGCGTCGAAACCGATCACCGCGTTCGGCATGCCGATCTTGTAGACCTGCGGACACGAACGCTCCGGGACGACGTCGGCGAGTGCGACGCAGATCGCCTCGATGATTTCGCAGGCCGGATGGAACGAACCGAGTGCCGCCGGCTTGTTGATCGGCGGATGCACGATGGTGTTCTCGGGCAGGACGATGTCGACCGCGTGGAACAGACCTTCGTTCTTGACGACGCGCGGATCGACCATCGACGCCAGTTGCGTCATCGCATAACCACGGCTGTTGGCAAACGTGTTCCAGACGCCCACCAGTTCCGGGCGGTCATCGGAGCCGGTCAGGTCGACTGTCAGCTGGTCGCCCTTGACCGTGCAGTTGACATGAACCTTGACGTCCTTGGTTCCGAGCGTGTCGTGGTCGATCAGCACGTCGGCCTCGTAACTGCCGTCCGGCCATTTCGCGATTTCCTCGCGGAAGCTCTTCTCGGTGTGCTCGATGTTGTAGTTGACCGCAGCCTTGACGACGTCGCCGCCCCACTTGCGGACCACATCTTCGAGCAGCTTCACGCAGTGCTGCACGGCGCTGATCATCGCGGCGAGATCGCCGGCGAATGAAGGAAAGCGGTTGTTGCGTTCGAGCAATTTGATGACGTCGCGACGCTTCTCGCCACGATGCACGAGCTTCAGGCACGGGATCGCCAGGCCTTCCGTGAAGATGTCGGTCGCTTCCAGCGTGAAGCCGCCCGGGTCCTTGCCACCGGTGTCGCCCTGATGTGCCTGCAGCGCCTGAATCAGCACCAGCTCGCCGTTGTCGTCGAACACCGGCGCGTAGACGTTGTAGTCCGGCAGATGGCCGCCGCCATAGTCCGGATCGTTGCCGACGAACACATCGCCCGGCCCCCAGTCATAGTCCTTGAAGAACTGCAGCCCGTAGCGAACCGTCAGCTGAGAGATGAACACCAGATGCGGCGTACCGACCGACACGCCGGCGAGCCGGCCATGCGCATCGATGATGCTGCCGTTGCGCTCGTTCGATTGGTTGATGATCGGCGACGACGCTGCGCGGCCGAGATGCGTCGCCGCCTCGAAGCAGACCGTCTCGAACGCGCCACGGATGATCGCGGCGGTCACCGGATCAACCGTGGCCGAAGTCGCCAGCGGCTCGCGCCTGGCAGCCAGCTGCTTGTTCAACTCGAAGGACATCGCCGCACTCCTGTGTCATGACACCGCCGGCATGGTGCGAAAACGGCCTCGGGCCGTCTCGATAAATGCTGCAAAGGTTTCGACAGTCGCTGAGTACCCGACCGCACTCGCGGCCGCACTCATCGACGTGGAATGCCCGGAAGCTTGAGCGGCGAAAACCGGACAGGCCCCTAAGGCTTGCGGCGGTTGGCGCGGCTCATCCGCCACTCCGGCGGGTATTCCATGTCGATGTCCTTGACGACATTGTTGAGGCCCTTGCTGAACACCTCGTCGCCGAGCTGTACGTCATCGACACGATCGTTCTTGACGATCGGCAACATGCTCTCGACCATGCCGGTCAGCAGGCTGCCCATGTATTCGCCGCGATGCTGCTTGTAGAGCTCGATGAAGGTCTTCTGCACTGCGACGGTGTCGGTCGGCCGCGATTTCGAGCAGGCCGACGCGTACTTCATGGTCTCGGCATCGAGCTTGCCGCGCTCGACGACGCTATTGATGAAATTGGCGTCGTACATTTCCTTGGCCGTGAACGGCCGGCCCGTGAACAGCATCTCCTGAAACTTGCGCAGGCCGATCGTCTCGATCCAGGTCCACATGCGCGGCCCCCAGCCGACGTAGCGAAACGCGGGATGACCGAACAGCGCGTCGTCCGACGAGACCAGCAGATCGGCGTCGGCCGCCTGATAGAAGTGCCAGCCGTAGCAGTAACCCTTGGCCTCGACGATGCTGATCTTCTTGAACTCCTGCAACGGCCGGCAGCCGGCGCTCGCCTTCGAGTAGTGGTCGGTCAGACCGTGCAGGAAGCGGTACGAATCCTTCGGCGGGTATTTGACGTCTTCGTCATCAATGCCGAACTCGTGCAGCAGCGAGATGTCCTTGTCGCCGGCCGACAGCATCTCCGCCTGTTCCGGCAAATCGCCGCCGCTGCCGAAGTGTTCGCCGGTGCCGCGGATCACCAGCACCTTGACGTCATCGTCGATATTGGCCTTGAACACGAGGTCGGCATAGACCTGCCGCATGCCGGCGGTGGTCGCGTTCTGCGCGTCCGGCCGATCGAAGGTCAGCGTCGCGATCTTGGTCGCTTTGTCCTTCTCGTAGCGGATGTATTTGCGAGCCTCTTCCTTCATTGCCTTGATGTCGCGCATTGCCCGTTTCTCCGTCGTGGTCTTGATTTTCGGTAGGGGCCGGCACGCCTTGCGCAGCATGCCGAGGCCATCAGGCACTATCGGCCGCGCGCCGAGCGGATGTCCCGACATTTTGTGTGCTAGCGTCTACAGGATATGCAAAGGCCGCCCACCTACTCGTCGCGCGCTGGCTGGGAGGAGCAGCATGAGTGACCCTCATTTCTACAGCCTGTCGGGACCGCTGGATTCGATGCCGTCGGAGCGCCAGATGCGCACGGCGAATCTCAGCAGCTTCGCGGAGCTGGTCCGCCAGTACGGCGCCGACCCGCGCAGCATCCTCGAACAGCACGGCATCGACCCCCGCGCACTGCGCGATCCGGACTTTTATATCGACTGCAAGTCGCTGGTCGATGTCTTCGAGTACTGCAGCACGACCTTCAACGACTCGCTATTCGGCCTGCGCCTGGCCCAGCTGCAGGAACCGGACGTCTATGGCTGCGTGACCGCACTGTGTCGCGCGGCGGCGACGATGCGGGAGGCGCTCGAGTGTTTCGTCAACGACTTTCCGGTCACCCATTCGCCGGCGGCCATCCTCGAACTTGCTGAAGGCAAGGAAACCACCGAGCTGCGCTGGTGTGTGCGCGCCGACCTCGGCATCAATCGCCAGGCGCAATACCAGGCCACGCTGCTCAACGTGAAGTTGCTGCGCCTGCTCGGCGGCCGCGAATTCCGCACGAGCTACGTGACGCTGACGCTCGACATTCGCCAGAAGGACATTGCCGAGATCGAAAGCCGGCTCGGTTGCACACTGCACGCACGCGCCGCGACCAATGCGATTGCGTTCCCGACCGCCGCGCTCGACCATCCGGTCGCAAGCGCCAACAAGCTGTTGTTCCGCCTGCTCGGTGGTTATCTCGATCGCGTCAGGGCTTCGGCGCGCACGACCATCGTCGATCGCGTCGAAGACTACGTGCGCGGCTCGCTGCCGTCCGGCCACTGCTCGATCGAAATGTGCGCGAAGAAGATGGGCACGTCGGTGCGTACGCTGCAGGCCAATCTCAGCAGCCACGGCCTGAAGTTTTCGGACATTCTCGAACGCCAGCGCATCGAACTCGGCAAAGAGCACCTGCAACAGGACGAAATGACGCTGGACGAGATCGCGGCCCTGCTCGGCTATTCCGAGCAGTCGAGCTTCGGCCGTGCGTTCAAGCGCTGGACCGGCTCGACACCGCAGCAGTATCGCAAGAACAGCCTGGCATCGTCGTGAACGCCTGCCCGCACGCGTCACTCGCAGACCACGGCACACCGGCCGCGGACACGTTGCGGTTCACGCTTGCGGACGGGTATTGCCGGTACTGATTACGGCATGTATTCGATATGCACGCGTTCGATATGCCCATCAAAGTCAAACGGTGCCCGATCAAAATACGCGAGCGAGACTGACGAACCCAGATCGCAGCCGACGTCAAACGACTCGGTGGCGGTGAATGTCAGCGGCACCGTGAACGGTGTCGTCGCTTCATCTGCTTGCTTGCCGTCGATGCTCAAGATCAGCTTGGCGGGTGCGCCCGGCCTGGCCGACGACGGCAACGTTTCGACTTCAATGCGATGCGTGCCGGCAGCCAATGGCTGATCGGAATGCAATGTCGTGGTCGTAACCACCAGACCGTTGTATTCGTACGTCAGCTTGCCGTGATCGAAGTACAGCGTGACACCACCCGAACGGCCACCGAGCGCATACACCACGCCATTAGCCTGCGCCGGCACCGTTAGATCAACGACCGCACGGCTGTGACGTGCCCGCAGGTCCGGCGCGGCAAATTCTGGCAAGCGCCGCGTCAGATCGGTGAAGGTCCACTCGGTCGCGGTCGTGCCGATACGCTGATCAGGGTATAGCAGCGGGATTAGGCCGGCACCAATCGGATAGACGTGATTGTCACGGGCCGCACGGTCGAACAAGGACTTCATCTCGGCCAGCTTCGCCGGCTTGGCGGCGGCAAGATCGTCAGCCTCCGAAAAGTCTTTGTCGACGTGATAGAGCGACCAGATATCGTTTTCCGGATTCCAGTCCCGCAGCGCGGCGAGTGGTCCGGGTTTCCACGGGATGCGCGGCCCGAATACCGATGCGATCCAGCCATCAGCGTAGATGCCACGGCTTCCAAGCACCTCGAAGTACTGTGGCGGCTTGATGCTCGGCGCGTTCGCATTGGCGAAGGTGTAGCGCATGCTGACGCCGTCGAACGGGTCTTGCGTCACGCCATTGACTTGCTTGGGCGGCGTGATCCCCACCACGTCGTAGATGGTCGGCACGATGTCGTTGACATGGTGGAATTGCGCACGCGCCTGCGCATCCGCCTTGATTTGCTGTGGCCACGAAATCGCCAGTGGTGCACGGGTACCGCCGAAATAGCCGGCCACCAGTTTGGTGCCACGAAACGGCGTCATTCCGGCCCACGCCCACGCCGCGTGGTACATGCTCTCCAGCCGAGGCCCGCCAAGCGCATCCAGGCCA
>DATCXY010000261.1:0-6778 GCA_036570585.1 Solimonas sp.
CCGCTGGCACGGCGATGCAGGGCGTGCAGGCGTGCTTCGAGCTCGGCCAATGCGAAGGGTTTGACGAGATAGTCGTCGGCGCCGGACTGCAGGCCGCTGACGCGATCGGCCAGCGCATCCATTGCCGTCAGCATCAGCACCGGCGTGGCAATACCGTGCAGTTCGCGCAGCTGCCGGCAGACGCTGGCACCATCGAGCCCGGGCAGAACGCGATCGAGAATGATGACGTCGACGTCGCCCTTGATCGCCGCTTGCAAGCCGGCAGGACCGTCATAAGCGAAATCGACACTGTGTTGATGTGCAGCGAGATAGTCGCCGACGTTGGCGGCCAGATCGGCGTTGTCCTCGACGAGCAGGACGCGCATCTCTCGTTTCTACCTTTGCTGTTCGCGCTGCGCGTCGACTTGCGCCGAACCCGGCACCATGATGCGCGCGGCGACGATGCCGAGCTCGAACAGCAGATAAACCGGTACCGCGAGCATGATCTGCGAGACGACGTCCGGCGGCGTGAAGATCGCGCCGACCACGAACGCACCGACCAGCACATACTGGCGGTTGCTCGCCAGCTGCTTGGGGGTGACAAAACCGGTCTTGACCAGCAGCACCAGCGCCACCGGCGTCTCGAACGCAAAACCGAAGGCGACGAAGATCGTCAGCACGAAGTCGAGATACTTGCTGATGTCGGTCATCACCGCGACGCCTTCGGGCGCAACCGTCACCATGAAGTGAAAGACGGTCGGCAACACGAGGTAGTACGCGAACGCGACGCCGCCGTAGAACAGCAGCGTGCTCGATGTCATCAGCGGCGCGACCAGACGCTTCTCGCTCTTGTACAGGCCCGGTGCGACGAACGCCCAGACCTGCCACAGCACCCATGGCATCGCGGCGATGAACGCGACCACTGCGGCGAGCTTGATCGGCGCGAAGAATGGCGAGGCGACTTCGGTGGCGATCATCGAGCTGCCTGCCGGCAGCAGACGCAGCATCGGCTGGGCGAGAATCGCGTACAGCTGCTTGGCGAAAAAGCTCAGCGGAATGAAGATCACCAACACGCCGAGCACGATGCGCAGCAGCCGTGAGCGCAGTTCCAGCAGGTGCGCCATCAACGGCTGTTCGGTGCCAGTCTGGATGTCGTCGTCGCTCACGATCTGCCCGCCGCATCATCGTTCGTCTTCTGCACGGCATCGCGGACCGCGTCGGTTTCCTTCTTCACGGCGTCGCGTGCAGCGTCGGTTTCCTTCTCGACCGTCTCGCGAAAGCTCTGCGCCCCTTCCTGCATCGCGCGCTTGGCTTCGTCGAGCTTGGCGCGCAGCTCGGCAAGCTCGCCTTCGCGATCGAGTTCAGCAGTCAGGTTGCGCAGGTAGCTCTTGGCCTGGCCTGTCCAGCGTCCGACCGTGCGCGCAACCTTCGGCAGGCGCTCCGGGCCGAGCACCACCAGTGCGACCAGAAAGCACAGCAGCAGCTCGGAAAATCCGATATCGAACATGGGCAGGCCGACGCGGCGTAATGCCGATCAGTTGCGCGTCTGCTCGTGCTCGTGCTCGCGCGCTTCGCTGTCGCGCTTTTGCTGTTCTTGCGCGAGTTGAGCCGGCGTCTTCGGCGCGTCTTCCTCGCCGTCCTTCATCGACTGCTTGAAGTTCTTGACCGCCGAACCCAGATCGCCGCCGGCATTGCGCAGCTTCTTGGTACCAAAAACCAGAATGACGATCGCCAGGACGATCAACCAGTGCCAGATGCTCAATGAACCCATGACGGAATCTCCTTCAAGAATGTGGCCGCGCAGCTTTCTCGACGTGGCCGGATGTGCCGAAACGGCTCGCCAGCTCATCGCTGAGATCCTGCAGCGGCAAACCACGGTGCGCCATCAGCACCAGTGTGTGGAACCACAAGTCAGCGAGTTCATGCACGAACTCACCGTCATCGTTGTTCTTGGCGGCGATGATGGTCTCCGCCGCCTCCTCGCCCACTTTCTTGGCGATCGCATCAACCCCTTTCTGATAGAGGCTGGCGATGTACGAAGTCTTGGCGTCCGCACCCTTGCGCGACTCGATGGTCGCATAAAGCTGAGACAGCACATCGGTGGGCGAAGACACGTGAATCATCCATAAAGACAGGTGCGGAGCGCCAGTTTACGCCGAGCCGCCGAGCCGCGGATCAGCTGCGGACCAGCACACCCTTGTCGGTCAGAAACCGCTTGGCCTCACCGACGCTGTAGGTGCCCTGATGGAAGATGCTGGCAGCCAGCACCGCATCGACACCGCCGTCGTGGAAACCGTCGTAGAGATGTTCGAGCGTGCCGACACCGCCGGACGCAATGACCGGCACGCTGACCGCGTCGGAGATCGCACGCAGCAGCTCGTTGTCGTAACCACCCTTGGTGCCGTCACGGTCGATGCTGGTCACCAGCAATTCACCGGCGCCCTTATGAACGATGGTCCGCGCCCACTCGATCGCATCGAGCCCGGTCGACTTGCGCCCACCGTGCGTGAACACTTCCCAGCGCACGGGTTCCTTCTTCTTGTTGACGCGTTTGGCGTCGATCGCGACGACGATGCACTGCACGCCGTAGCGCGCGCCGGCTTCGCTGACAAAATCCGGCTTATCGACCGCAGCGGTATTGATGCTGACTTTGTCGGCACCGGCCGACAGCAGCGCGCGGACGTCCGCGCAGTTGCGGACCCCACCGCCGACCGTCAACGGGATATAGATCTGCCGTGCGACCGCTTCGACGGTCTGGAACAGCGTCGGCCGATCATCCACCGACGCGGTGATGTCGAGAAACACCAGCTCATCCGCACCTTGCGCGTCGTACTTGCGCGCGACCTCGACTGGATCGCCGGCGTCCTGCACGTCCTCGAACTTGATGCCCTTGACCACGCGACCGCGGTCGATGTCGAGACAGGGAATGATGCGTTTGGCCAACATCGTGATTCGTGATCCGTGATTCGTGATGGGGAACGGCGAGACGGTTCGTGTTTTTACAAATCACCCATCACGAATCACGCCTGATCAGGCTTTGGCGATCTTGACCGCTTCCTTGAAGTCGAGGCTGCCTTCGTACAGCGCACGACCGATGACCGCACCGGCGACACCATCGCCCTCGATGTCCTTGAGGCGACGGATATCGTCGAGACTGGAAACGCCGCCGGAGGCCAGTACCGGTGTCTTCAGCGCCTTGGCGAGCGCGCTTGTCGATTCGGCATTGAAGCCCTGCATCATGCCGTCGCGGGCGATGTCGGTATAGATGATCGCTTCGACACCATCGCGTTCGCAGTGGACCGCGGTCTCGATCACATCATGGCCGGTGACCTTGGCCCAGCCATTGAGTGCCACGCGTCCATCCTTGGCATCCAGGCTGACGATGATATGGCGCGGAAATTCGAGACAGAGGTCATGCAGGAAGTGCGGCGCGTTGACTGCCTTGGTGCCGATGATGATGTACTCGACGCCTGCGTTCAGATAGCGCTGGACCGTTTCTTCATCACGGATGCCACCGCCGATCTGCACCGGCACGTTGACCGCCGCAACGATCTGCTCGACGACTTTGAGATTGACCGGCGCGCCTTTGAACGCGCCGTCGAGATCGACGACATGAATGCGTTCGGCACCTTCGTCGGCCCAGCGTTTGGCGACCGACGCAGGGTCGGCCGAAAACACGGTGGCATCATCCATCCGGCCCTGGCGTAAACGCACGCACTGGCCGCCTTTGAGATCAATTGCGGGGATCAACAGCATGAGCTGCTACAGGTAGTCAGGTGGTAGGCGGTTCGGAAGAAGAGATTCGAGCCGGAGGCGTGAATTCGAGATAAAGATGTCGGGGAGCCCTGACGTTGACGACACTCTGCCTGAACTTGCGCGAGGCTGGCAAGCACAGCGCCGCGAGCGAGCGCCTCAGCCCGGATCCCACTGTGTGAAATTGGCCAGCAGCAGCATGCCGAGGTTTTGCGATTTCTCGGGATGAAACTGGAACGCGGCAATGTTGTCACGCGCAATCGCCGAAGCGAAATCCGTACCGTACTCGGTACTGCCGAGCACATGCGCCGGGTTTGACGGCACTGCGTGATAGCTGTGCACGAAGTAGAACCAGCTGTCGTCCGGCACGCCTTTCCACAGGGCATGGGGCTGGGTCTGGCGCACGCGGTTCCAGCCCATGTGCGGCACTTTCAGGCGATTCAGCGAGCCATCCTCGGGCGGATCCGGGAAGCGTGAGACGCGGCCCGGAAACAGGCCGAGCGCCGGCACGCCACCGTTCTCGTCGCTCCATTCGAGCATGACCTGCATGCCCAGACAGACGCCGAGCATCGGCTTGTTGCGCGCCGCCTCGACAACCATCTCATTGAGTTCGAGCCGCTGCAGTTCCTTCATGCATTCGCGCACGCCGCCGACGCCCGGCAGCACCAGGCGATCGCATTTCAGCAATTCGTCCGGGTCATAACTGATAACGACGCGGCCGGATTCGGACACGCGCTCAAGCGCCTTGCCGAGCGAGTGCAGATTGCCCATGCCGTAGTCGATGACGCCAATGGATGCCATAGAAACCGTGATTCGTGACTGGTGATTCGGAAATTGACTGGTTTCGGCGTTACCGTGAGGCTGGTGACGAATCACCAATCACCAGTCACCCATCACGTCTAAAGGCTGCCCTTGGTCGACGGCATGACATCGCCGAGCCGTTCGTCACGGCTGGTCGCGATGCGCAGCGCGCGGCCAAACGCCTTGAAGATGGTCTCGACGATGTGGTGCGCGTTGCGGCCACGCAGATTGTCGACGTGCAGCGTCACCTTGGCGTGGTTGACGAAGCCCTGGAAGAACTCGCGGAACAGATCGACGTCGAACTCGCCGATCCGCGCACGCGGAAAATCGACGAAATACTCGAGGTCGGGGCGGCCGGACAGATCGATGACGACGCGCGAGAGCGCCTCGTCGAGCGGCACATAGCTGTGGCCGTAGCGCACAAGGCCCTTCTTGTCGCCCACCGCCTTGTCGAACGCCTGGCCGAGCGTGATGCCGATGTCCTCGACCGTGTGATGATCGTCGATCTCGCGATCGCCCTTGGCCTCGACCACGAGGTCGATCAACCCGTGACGCGCGATCTGATCGAGCATGTGATCGAGAAACGGAATGCCGGACGCGAGGCGTGCCTCGCCGGTCCCGTCGAGGTTGATCTCGACACGGATCTGCGTTTCGCGGGTATTACGCTCGATGCGCGCGGTACGGGCAGCCATAAAAGGGCCGGGCTGGCTCAAAAGGGCGCAAAGGATACCCCGGCAGTGGACAAATTTGAATCAGCGTTCAATTGCCCCCATCAAGTCCGGCAAATCCGATCGCCGACAATGCCCGCATGAACCTGCCCCTGTCCGTCCTTGATCTCGCACCGGTTGTCGCCGGCACACCTGCCGCGGTGTCGATCCGCCGCACCGTCGATCTGGCACAACTCGCCGAGCGGCTCGGCTACGCGCGCGTCTGGTATGCCGAACATCACGCGATGCCGAGCGTCGCCAGCAGTGCGCCGGAAATCCTGATCGCGCACAGCGCGGCAGCGACCCGGCACATCCGCCTGGGCTCTGGCGGCGTGATGCTGCCGAACCACGCACCGCTACGGGTCGCGGAGAATTTCCATACGCTCGAAGCGCTGTATCCGGGCCGGATCGATCTCGGCATTGGTCGCGCGCCGGGCGGGGTGCCCGGCGCCAGTCGCGCGTTGCGTGCGGTGCGTGGCGATCTGTTCGCGCAAATGCTCGACGAACTGCAACGCTATTCGCGCGGAGATACCACCGGCGGTTTCGACGATGTGCACGCCGAACCGGGCGGTGTCCACTGCCCGCCGATCTGGCTGCTCGGCTCCAGTGGCGCGAGTGCGCGCATGGCGGGCGCTGCCGGCATGGGCTACAGCTTTGCTGCGCATTTCTCGCCAGCGCCACCAGCGCCAGCCATGCGCACGTATCGCGACAGCTTCCAGCCATCGGCCGGTTTCGCGAAACCGCACGCGATTCTCGGCGTCGCCGCGGTTTGCGCGGAAAGCGAGCAAGAGGCCCGAGAACTCGCATCGACGATGGAGCTGGCATGGCTGCGCATCCACAGCGGCCAGTTCCTGCCGCTGCCGAGCCCGGCCGAAGCGATGGCGCATCGGTACAGCGATTACGAGCGCGAGGCGCTGCAGGACGTCCGCGCGCGGACGATCGTCGGCACACCCGCACAAGTTCGCGCGCGGATCGAAGCGATGGCACAGGACAGCGCGGCCGATGAGGTGATGATCGTCAGCAACATCTTCGATCACGCGGCGCGGCTGCGTTCGTACGAGCTGATCGCCGCGGCATTCGTCTAGGGCCTGAAGTCGCGGGTACGGCCCGCGACCGCGCTAGCCGAGCCCGAGTACCAATGCCGCGACCAGCAGCGCAGCAACGCCGACCCCGATCACCGCCTTGGCAATACCGCTGAAATGCAGATGTGCAGTCGCGCCTTCGGGTAATGGCTTGCGTCCGCCAAGCATTGCCCCAACGAGCCTGTCGCGCCTGTAGACCCAGTAGAACAGCACGAACGCGACGTGCAGGCCGATCAGGGTCAGCAACACGTTGAATGACCCTTCATGCACTGCCGCGAAGCTGCGTCCGGTGCTGAATCGCACGAAGTGTGACAGCGGGCCCGACTCGATACCGTCGGTATCCACCGCGAACAAGCCGGTCGTGGTTTGCAGCAGCAGCATGCCAAGCAGCGCAAGGACACTCCAGCCGCCCATCGCATTGTGGCCAACGCTGGCAGCGGCAGGCCGCTCGAACAG